>DAONZU010000144.1:0-5388 GCA_035406965.1 Bacteroidales bacterium | reverse complement strand
ATAATTTTGTGAAAATTAAATGATTTATATGCAAAAAGATATACTATGTCGCTCGGATTTAGCTTTACTTTATGAACTTTTTACTTTAAAAACTTTCAACTGAACATATTGTGTTGCCCTTGCGGGCAAGGCTTTTGAGGGGACAACTACCGCAGGCTGCGCCTACGGTTAATCACATGTTGTCCTACGGACAAGCTCTTGACAGTCTTGTGTGTTCGTAAGCAGACTTTATAAACTTTACTTTCAGCGAACTCGTAAACTCGGTTGAACTTTATGAAATTTAAACTGATTTGCTCGTTCGGATTTGCAAAAATAAAAATTATAAAAAAACATTTGCAGGTAATAAATTTATTACCTATATTTGTATTTGAATATTAAAACAATAGAATATGCCAACAATATTTATTTTATTTGGGTTTCGATTCATGTTTTACTCGAACGACCACACTCCCATTCATATACATGCCGTTAAAGGCAATATTAGTGCAAAGTTCAATGTTTTACCTAAAGTTGTTCTTGTTGAAAACAAAGGGCTTAGTGTTGCCGAGCTAAAACTTGTAGAATCAATAGTTGAAGAAAATAGAGAAATTATCATTGAACACTGGAATGCGTTCTTTAATAGCAATAAATAAAATGAAACAAATAGTAAAAGTTTGGACTACAGACACTGAAATATGGGTTGAAGACTGTGATGGACAAAGAGGCTTTGAGCTTTTTGAAGATTATCCACGCTTGAGAAATGCCACCCAAGCAGAACGTAATGATTATGAAATTACTCATTCTGGCTTACGTTGGAATAATTTGGACGAAGATTTGTGTTTTGAAGGATTTTTTGAAAAAAAGAAATATACATCACTTTACCGCTTTTTTATGCAACACCCAGAACTCAATGCTTCTGCAATTGCACGAAGATTGGGAATATCTCAAAGTTTGTTTGCACAATATATTAGCGGACATAAACAAGCATCTAAAGAACGCGAAAAAGCTATTCTTGAAGAAATACGAAAAATCGGTGGCGAACTTTCAGCAATTAGCATATAATCCGAACAAACAAGCATAAGAAAAATAAACCTCATTTCTTCTTAAAAATACTAAAAAATAAATTATTTTTGTAAATTCTTTAAAAACAATGAAAAGTCAAGAATTAATAAAGAGAATAGTTAGGATTTTGCTAAACCCTATTGCAGGCTGGGATATTCACAAGCCCGAAGATGGGGAATTTAGCTTTAAAACTATACAAAAACCTATTTTTGTAGTTACACTAATAATTCTATTTTTAGCAAGACTTGTTGGCAAAACAATTTCCGAATTAGCAACAACAGATTTTATTTATATTTTAGGCTTTTCTGTGTCAATGCTGATTGTTGACTTTCTGTATTTCTTTCTTATAATTTTCATATTAAACTATCTTACACCATTTTATAATATTAAAGCAGGAAAAGCTAAAATTGCCTTTTTAATTTACACTTGTTTATTGCCTTTTTATTTTTGTATTATTGTCTATAACCTTTTTCCTGCCCTTTATTTTTTAAACGTAATAATAGTTTATTCGTTATTTTTGTTTTATTGGGGACTAAAAAATTATTTAAAAGTTCAAAGTAAAGATGCTTTGATTATTTTTATAACATTTTCGTTGATAATGTTAGGCTCTTACTTGATTTTAAACTTTCTTTTTGTTCGTCCGTTTTTTGATTTTACATTTTAAATTATGAGTACAAAAGTTTCTATATATAAAAATAAAAAAGCCTATTATCAATACGAATTTATTGAGAAATATGTTGCAGGCATTGTGCTGTTAGGAACGGAAATAAAGTCTATTCGTGATGGCAAAATTAACTTTGCAGATTCTTACTGTGTTTTTCGTAATGGCGAATTATGGGCAACAGGAATTCATATTGCTGAATATGTTTTAGGAACTTGCAATAACCACGACCCACGCAGAGATAGAAAACTTTTGCTAAACAGACGGGAATTAAATAAATTGCAAAGAAAAGTTAGCGAAAAAGGTCTTACTATTATTCCTGTTTGCATGATTTTAAACGAAAAAGGAATTGCTAAATTAGAAATTGCATTAGCACGTGGAAAAAAACTACACGACAAACGCGAAGATTTAAAAACCAAAGACTCAAAACGAGATATAGAACGCTACAGTAAATTTTAAACATGCTTACTTACATTATCATATTTTCAATTTTATCTTACTTAATAGGCTCGTTTAGTTCTGCTGTTTGGTTTGGACGCTGGTTTTGGAATACTGACGTAAGAGAATTTGGAAGTAAAAATGCAGGTGCTACAAATACTTTTAGAGTTTTAGGGGCAAAAGCAGGACTTATTGTTTTTGTTTTTGATGTTTTAAAAAGTTTCGCTGCAATTCAACTTGTTCGCCTTGTGCCAGAACTACAACAAAATAGCGAACTCTATATTCAAATCAAGATTCTTTTTGGTGCATGTGCAATAATTGGACATATTTTCCCAGTATTTTCACAATTTAGAGGCGGAAAAGGTGTTGCATCTATGTTAGGATTTATTATTGCAATTCATCCATTAGCAGCAGGAATTACTTTTGGAGTGTTTTTAATAGTATTTCTAATTAGTAGAATTGTTTCTCTTTCATCAATTTCGGCAGCATTGGCTTTCCCTTTCATAATTTATTTTCTCGAAAAAGGAAATTCATTGACTTTAACTATTTTTTCTATAATAGCTACTTGCTTAATTATTTTAACTCATTTAAAAAATATTAAAAGATTGTTAAAAGGCGAAGAGAAGCCTATAAGTTTCTCTAAAAAATCTTAGCTTTGCGAAAAAATGAGTAAAAATTATGAAAACTATTTATTATTATTTAGCGACTTTTATCACTTTAATAAGTGTAATTTCATGTAATTCGGGAAATAAAGAAATGAAGACAGAAAAACAAACACCAAAAGCAATCGACCTCGCTGATTTAGATACCACAATCAGTCCTACAGAGGATTTTTACCAATATGCAACTGGCGGTTGGCAAAAAAACAACCCACTACCAGACGAAGAATCAAGATTTGGTTCTTTTGACCTATTGGCTAAAGAAACTAACCAAAAAGTTAATGATATAATTGTTAATTTAACAAAGCAAGAAAATGCAGAAAATAGCATTGAATGGAAAATTGCAACTTTCTACAACTTGGGAATGGACAGTGTTAAATTAGATAAAGATGGAATTAAACCTATTGAAGAATATTTGAAAAAAATTGATGCAATTTCAAGCAAAGACGATGTTTTAAAAACTATTGCTGAATTTCATAGATTAGGAATTTCAAGCTCTTTTGCAATTTTTGGCTCGGCTGATAGAGAAAACAGTAAAATGGAAATTGCTTATTTATATCAAGGTGGATTGGGTTTGCCAAATAGAGATTACTACACCGCCGATGATGCAAGGTCTATTGAAATTAGAGAAGAATATAAAAAGCATATTGACAAGATGTTTGATTTATTCAAAATAAACAATACTAAATCAGAAGCTATATCAAAAATAATATTTGATTTTGAATATAAACTTGCTGATAATTCTATGACTAACTTGGAATTAAGAGACCCTTATGCAACAACTAACAGAATGAGCCAAAGCGAGTTAAATGAAATTTCTCCAGATTTTAATTTTGAAACATATTTTTCTTATATAAAACTTCCACAACAAGAAGTGGTTAATGTTAGTCAACCTAAGTTTTTCAAAGAGTTTAACAATGTTTTCAAAAACACAGATATTGAAACTTGGAAATTATATTTAAAATGGAATTTAATTAGAACTTCATCTCAATATTTAAGCACAGAAATTGCTGATGCTTCTTGGGAATTTTATGGTAAATTTTTAACAGGTGCTTTAGTTCAACAACCACGTTGGCGTAAAGTTGTAAATAGAACTAACTCAAGCATGGGCGAAGCCGTTGGACAAATTTTTGTAAGAGAATATTTTCCACCAGAAGCAAAACAAAGAATGGAATTTTTGGTAGAAAATTTAAGAGCTGCTTTTGCTAAAAGAATTGAAAAACTCGACTGGATGAGCGATGTTACAAAAGTACAAGCTAAAGAAAAATTAGCGGCAATAAATGTAAAAATTGGTTATCCAAACAAATGGCGTGATTATTCAAGTTTAAAAATTAAAAACGACTATTACTATGCTAACATCTTGCGTGCCAATGAGTTTGACTTTGACGACATGCTTTCAAAAATTGGAAAACCTGTTGATAAAGAACAATGGTTTATGAATCCTCAAACTGTAAATGCTTATTACAGTGCAAGCATGAACGAAATATGTTTCCCTGCAGGAATTTTGCAAGCTCCATTCTTCTATTTAGACGCTGATGATGCTGTTAATTATGGTGCTATAGGCGTAGTTATAGGACACGAAATGACTCACGGCTTTGATGATAAAGGAAGATCTTATGACAAAGATGGAAACCTAAAAGATTGGTGGACAGAAGAAGACGCTAAGCGTTTTAACGAAAAATCTCAAGTTTTAGTTGAACGCTTTAATAATATCGATGTTTTACCAGACTTAAAAGCTGACGGCAAATTATCTTTAGGCGAAAATATTGCAGACTACGGCGGATTAAAAATCTCTTATGATGCTCTTACAATTGCCTTGGGTAATGAAACTCCTGAAAAAATAGACGGTTTTACTGCTCAACAAAGATTTTTCCTTTCTTATGCAAAAATTTGGGGACAAAATATTAGAGATACAGAAATCCGCAGAAGAACAAAAGAAGATGTACACTCACTTGGTCAATGGCGTGTAAACGGACAAGTGCCAGGAATTAAAGAATTTCATGATGCTTTCAACGTAAAACCAGGCGACAAAATGTATCTACCTCCTGAAAAATGGGCTACCATATGGTAAAGCTCAGTTAAAAGTTAAAAGTTAAAAGTCGAAAGTGGCTGACGCGTCTATTGCTTCGCAGAGTTCGCAAGCTCACTCTGCTCGCAAAGGGAAGTCGAACCTGCAGGTGGCTTTTAACTTTTAACTGAGTTTATTTGTTTTTAATTGATTGCCAGAAATCAATCCAAGGTTGTTCGTCAAAATTTTAAGCTTTACCCGAAGTATTAGGAAGAACATTAGCAATTATTTTTTTGTTGTTTATTGAAAGTTCAAAAGTCTTTTTATATATCTCAGATTCTATATTAAATTTCTTTCCGATTTGTCCAAATTAGTGCGACAAATTTAATTTTTTTAAAAATGTATCCATTTCTACACTTGTTTTAGTTCTTATTCTATTTTCTTTATTGTTATTAGATTGAGTATTCTGGCATCTGTAACTTTTTTACATTCAGTTATAACCATAACTCCGTCAAAATTTCACGCTTAATTTAACGTGAGTTCGATGTAAGAAACTAAAAAAAACATTAAAATATTTTGAA
>DAONZU010000143.1:0-5423 GCA_035406965.1 Bacteroidales bacterium | reverse complement strand
CATTACTTAGTATCCCTGCAGAGATAATTATTGCTAAAGCAAATATTATTGATTTGATGATTTTAGTTTTCATAAATAATTATTTTAAAATTAGACAAAATTAAATATCTTTTATATAATAACCTAATTTCAAAAAATTTTTTTTTAAAAATTTGGCAGAATGGGAAAAAAGTTGTATATTTGTTGCATAAATAAAACTTTATCTGCAATGCCACGCCAAAAAATGAGAGGAGGAAACTGTGAGTAGTATAAGACCGACGCAAAGAATATATGATGTTATTAAAGACATAAAAGATGATCGATATAGATTGCCTTCTATCCAAAGATCATTTGTTTGGGAAGAAGAAAGAATATGTAAATTAATGGATTCGTTGATGAATGATTACCCAATAGGTTCGTTCCTTGTTTGGAAACCAAACTCAGAATTTACAATTAGAACAAGAAAGTTTGCTCAAGATTATATAACTGGTGAAAGACTTATTTCTAAGGAAGAGACATTAGAATCTTTTCCATATCTCGTGTTAGATGGACAACAGAGATTACAATCATTATTTCTTGCGTTTTTTGGTATGTATAACGGTAAATATCTCTACTTCAAAATCGATAGTAATCCTATTGAGGAAGAAAACGACCTACGGTATCACTTTCAGTTTATGAAACTCGAGGAGGCAGCTAAGGATATACACTGGAGAAGAGTTAAAGACATAATTCAAATAAAGATACCTAAAATTTCAGCATTTGTTGACGGTGAGTTTAGGGACGACTCCCCTGATGTAAAAGACAGAATAAAGGAAAACATAGGCAAATTTATACAAGTTTTTAGCATTGAAGAGAAGATACATATTCAAGATGTAAAAGAAGATTTGCCATACAACGATGTTCTCGAAGTTTTTGTACGAGTTAATTCTGGGGGAATTGTTTTAACCAAATCAGATTTGCTATTCTCAACAGTAATATTACTTTCACCTGAAATGGAAAATAAATTTATCGAAGTTGTAGATGAATTAAACTGTAATGGAGAATATGATTTTAATACAGATTTTCTTATTAAATCCTCATTTGTAATCTTAGATAAAGGAGCAAAATATGATATAAAAAAATTAAAAGATGGGGAATATATCAAGAAACTTAATGACAATTTTGAGAAGATTAGGAACGCATTGCTTTCTACCATCGAGTTTTTAAAGACCGATGCAAAAATTCTTTCTAAGAGATTCTTAAAATCAGATTTAGCGTTAATTCCGATTGTAGATTTTATTTATCAACAACCACATCAGCAACTCCCAGAAGGTCAGGCTATAAGACTCAGACAGTATTTGTATATGTCATTTTTTATGAGATTTTACTCCTATGGTCCAGATGGTAAATTAGATGTCATTCATAAGAAAATCATGGAGGCCGATCCAATTATGGGCTTTCCAATAGATGATATTAGTAAATATATGGAAAATCGGACGGGCATGACTTATGTTTTTTCTGAAAATATGCTTTATGATTTAGACTTAATTCTAAATATTATTCAAGGTGGTGTTTCTGAAATCCACCAAAAGAAAGGTTGGAGTTTAGAACGAGACCACATATTCCCAAGAAGTATTTTAGAAAATAAAAAATTCCCCGATGAATTGATAAACAGTGTTGGTAACTTTCGATACATAAACAAAACACGCAATATTTTGAAAAGTAATGACCTACCTGAGGAAAGTACTGATTTTTATGGTTCAGATGACCCAACACTTAAAGACCTTTTTATGAAAGCTAGGGACAATTTAACAGAGGAAACATTTAGAAATTTTGTTCAAAAGCGAAAGGAACTAATATTGAGCAAAGTAAATGAATTCTTGGGGTTTAGTAAATAAAAATTGCAAAATACATACAGATAACGCAGCATATACGCTACGCACCTTCAGTGCTTGCCTTTCGGGACATTGTTTTCGGCAACGCCGTATATTCTGGAACCGTTATATGCAACCGGCTTCGGGACGCCTGAAATAAAGAGATATAAATAAGCAAAATATAATCTAAGAAAGGAGGTGAGAAAATATGGAGGAAGAAATTTCGTTAGAGGAATATAAAAATGCGTATAGAGGAATAGTGGCAGAATGGTAAAAAAGTTGTATATTTGTCCAGTTCATTTAATGTTTAACCGGAGATTTTGTCTAAAAATGATATAATCCCCACATAAATAAATCGCCATTTGATGATTTATAAAATAATTTCTACTTTTGTTTATAGAAATAGAATGCAACTTTATGACGTCTATACATCCAAATTTAGAAATAAGGTGCTATGGAATGGCGTGTGTAAACGAGTTGGCGGTTATGCTGAAAAACGACATAGCAGACCGAAAACGGAGAAGCCGAAAACCGTTTAGAGTAGGCAAAATTAAAAAAACAAACAAAATGGCTGAATTTTATTGTAAAAATTGCGGTTACAAAGCATCAAGTGTTGCGAGTTTAACAAGTCATACTTGCAGTCGACACCCACTTGGACCAAACAAAGGTAAATGTGAATTGTATGAAGGAAGTGTAAAAAGCAAATATACCTGCAAATATTGCGGTTATAGTGCTTCAAGCATTTCAAGTTTGACAAGTCACACTTGTTCAAAACATCCAAATGGAGCAAATAAAGGAAAGTGTTCGCCAGCAATGTAACAAAAAATAATTGGCAGGGCAAGCCCTGCCAATTATTTTTTTAAATTTTAATTTATATGGAAGCATCAACAACGGTAAATAAAATGTTAGCAGGGAATAAGTTTTTTGTTCCCACCTATCAACGAGCGTATTCATGGGAAACGCCATCACAAGACAATAGCAGAAATTTAAAAACACACACTGACGTATTTCTGCAAGACTTGCTAGATTATATCGGTAGTTCGGCAAAAACACCTTATTATTTCGGTCATTTTCTGTATGAAGAAAAGGGAGACAGTTTTTTTGGAGTTATAGACGGTCAGCAAAGATTAACAACAATTGTAATTTTACTGTCAGCACTTTACTCAAAATTGAAAAAATTCCGAGCTTTGACTGAAGACGAAGAAGTGCTTTACGAAAATATGATAAAAAGAAAATCAAATTATATTTTTTCAACAGTAGATTATGATAATCAATTATTTAAAGATTATGTAATTGACCAGATAAAAAAGGATAAAAACGGATTAGAAACTGAATCAGCAAGAAGAATTGTTAAAGCGTTTGACTTTTTCACAAATTCATTTGCAGAAAAGGATGAACTATTTCTTACGAAACTGTTAAAAACAGTTAGCGAAGCGACTTGCACAACGCACATTGTCAGAAATGAATCAGAAGCAATACAAATGTTTATTTTCCAAAATAATCGTGGTAAGAAACCAACAAATTTGGAAATCATAAAAGCACAATTTATGTTCAATGTTCACCTATATGGTGGTGAAGAAAAAGATAGTTTGATTGATGAAATTAAAAATCGCTTTGAAAAAATTTATAAATCAATTTCCTCTATAGAATACAAAATTGATGAAGATGATGTTTTAGTTTACACTTTACGAGTTTATTTCAATTCACTTGGTGAATCTAACGCAATTGACAAAATAAATAAACTCCTTTCAGAAAATAATCCTATCCCGTTTATTAGGTCCTTTACAAACTCACTTGCAGCAAGTTTTGAACATCTAACAACTTTCTTTGGTAAAGACGAAAGAGAAAATATTGAAATTCATTCACTTGTAACTCTTGGTGGTTTTGCTATTGCAATTCCTTTTATTATCAAAGCATATACTTTTGGTTTATCAAGTAGTGAAATAAGCAAATTATGTTCATCTCTTGAAAAGCTTGTTTTGCGTCATAGACTTATTGGAACAAGAGCAGAATTAATAACAAGAATTAATGATGTGTATCAAAAATTTACATTTGAACAACCAGACATTAACCCAATTATTGAAAGGGTTGAAAGGATGAGAAATGTACCAGATGACTCTTGGTGGTGGTCATATTGGAATAATAATGAGTTTGAAAAATCACTTCAAGGTGGAATAAACCCTTCCACAGCAAAATTCTTGCTTTGGAAATATGAAAATCACCTTATAAATCAAGGGGAAAAAGGATATCCATTGACGCGTTTTGACAACATTGAAAGTCCCGAATTAGAACATATTGCACCACAGACACCGACAAATGGAGAACCAGTTGCCGCAGGTTATTGTGAATATGATGAAGAATTTAGAAACCAATATATTGATTGTTTAGGAAATTATTTACTTATTTCAAAATCACACAATTGCTCAGTTGGAAATAAACCATTTATCGAAAAAAGAAGAACATATAATAATCTTGCACAGCAAAGAGAAATTCAAAATATGACTTCAGAATCGGAAATTTGGGATAAGGAAAAAATAAGACTGCGTAAAGACAAAATTGTGAAATTCATACTTGAAAACTTCTAAGAAAACAATGCACATGGCTTAACAACGTATTTAAAACATTGGGCAGTCAGTGGGTTATCACGCATTTTAGCTCGTTTCAAAGGTAGTTGTAACTTGACAGGACACAACTTCGAAATCGGCAACAAAAGCATACATGCAACTATTATGGTGCATTGTAAAACGACAAAATATTTTAATGAGTTTGCCATTTAAAAAGAAACAAAAAAGAGGTATTTAAACTATTGCAAAACTGTATTGTGAAATGATTTGCAATAAAATGATAGTAGAGAATACCCAAAATAACTCTAATGGATATTAAGAAAAATAGCTACTACTTTGACATTCACAGTATGAGAGTTGTCATTAATAAAAAGCATAATTTAAAAATTTTAATTAGTTTTTATAAATTTGCAAAAAATTATTATGATGAATTTCACATGGAATATACCTACAAGATTGCATTTTGGGAAAGATTGTGTGCAAAAACTGGGCAGTACAATTAATGATTATGCAAGTAACATATTAATAGTTACGGGAGCAAACTCATCTAAACAAAATGGCAGTTTAGATGATGTTATTAATCAACTAAAATTATCAAATATTAAATTTCATATTTTAGATAAAGTAAAATCAAATCCACGTGTAGAAGAGGTGAGAGAAGGTATCGCCATAGCAAAAAAAGAAAATATTGACGCAATTATAGCTATCGGTGGAGGCAGTGCTATAGATAGTGCCAAAGCTATTGCTGTTGGTTTTTATTACGATGGGGATGTATGGGATTTTTATGAATATATTGTGAAACCTACCAAAGCTTTGCCAATAGTAGCAATAAATACTTTAGCAGCTACTGGTAGCGAAATGAATGGCACCTCAGTTTTACAAAATCAAGAAAAAGAAGTAAAAACAGCTATCGGTTCAGTATTACTTTTTCCTAAAGATACATTCTGTGATCCTACTTACACAATCTCTGTCCCTTTAAACTATACTATTTACGGAATGGCAGACATCATAGCACATCTATGGGAAG
>DAONZU010000142.1:0-5447 GCA_035406965.1 Bacteroidales bacterium | reverse complement strand
TTGTTTGAACCACAAAAGACACAAAAGGACACAAAAGGGACAATCAGTTAAAAGTCGAAAGTCGAACCGAGTTTACGAGCTCACCGAAGGTAAAGTTGAAAGTGGCTGACGCGTCTATTGTTTGAACCACAAAAGACACAAAAGGACACAAAAGGGACAATCAGTTAAAAGTCGAAAGTCGAACCGAGTTTACGAGCTCACCGAAGGTAAAGTTGAAAGTGGCTGACGCGTCTATTGTTTGAACCACAAAAGACACAAAAGGACACAAAAGGGACAATCAGTTAAAAGTTAAAAGTTGAACCGAGCTTGCGAGCTCACCGAAGGTAAAGTCAAAAGTATTGTGTTGCCCTTGCGGGCAAAGTTTTTAAGGGGACAACTACCGCAGGCTGCCGCCTACGGTTAATCACATGTTGTCCTTCGGACAAACTTTTGATGGTATTATGTTGTCCTGCGGACAAATGTTTGAGAATCTTATGTCGTTATCGGATAAACTTTTGAAGGTCTTGTGTTGTCCTACAGGCAAATGCTTGAAAGTCTTGTATTATCCTACAGACAAGCCTGCGACAGTTTTATGCTCTTAGTGCGAAAAAACATCACACGGAACGAAAGAGCGGTGTTAGCAATGGCATACTCACTACCTATGTACGAACTCAAACGCATTGCCCGCAAGGGCAACATGTGATTAACCGTAAGATTTATCTTACGGTAGAGACATCTCCCAACCCTCTCGCCCGCAAGGGCGACACAATTTAATCAGTTGAAAGTTCATAAAGTTTTAAAGTTTGTAAAGTTGAGTTAAATGCTTGGATTGCAACAGAAACTCATAGGGTGAAATCAAGTAGAATATTTTTATTTACCGCCGGAAAAGTAAAATAAAAATTTTTACAAATCTAAATTATTCAAAACTTCTTCTATATCACCAGATGGATTGCTGGCATTTGCATTTATAATTAACCCATTTTTATCAATTAAAATAAAGCGTGGTATTGAATTGATTTTAAAGAAGTTGCACAGGTCGTTATTCCAACCTCCTGCCCAAAGATTCACAATATTATTGTTTTCATTACCAATAAAATTTGTCCATTCGTCTTTATTTTCATCAACTGAAATGGATACAAATGCAATATTTTTTCCTTTAAACTTAGTTGCAATTTCTTTATAAAACTTTGATTCTCTAACACATGGTCCACACCAGCTAGCCCACACGTCAATATAAATATATTTTCCTGCAAAATCTTTTGAGCTATAAATTTTTCCATCTTTATCAGGAAATTCCCAGTCAATGCTAGGCTTACCTGGTTTTAATTTATCATAGTCTGCAAAAATTTTATTCAACTCTGACAAATGCTCTCTATTCACACTAAAATCTTCATATTTTGAAAACTGTTCACTCACACTTTCTGCCCCATAATACATAATAAAAGATTTTAGTCCACTATAAAAAACAGCCTCATAAACCTCTGATTCTGAGAACAATTCACCAATTAAATCAAAATAATCATTAATATATTCAGCATCATCAATATTTTCGATTCCAGCTTCACGGTATTTTAAATTTAATTTATAAGGAATTAAAGTTTCCGCATATTCATAAAATATTCTCAAACACAATAACTTAGGATTATTTTTGTCTGTGGAATTAATTAAAGAGTTTATTTCATTTTCAAGTGCCTCATCGCTTTGTTCGGTATAAACCAAAGGAGAATAATAAGACAAATACAAAATTGTATTAATTAATTTTTGTCTTTCTTTTTCTAAAATCACAAAGTCCTCGAAATTTGGATTTGCTTCCACGAACTTATTCAAGTTATTTTTACTTTCGTCATCATATTTTTTAAATGAATTGCTGAAAGTGGAATAATCTCCTGCATAAATAAAATTTTCGGAAGCTGGTTTAGCGTCAAATAATAATTTAGATTGTTTTGCTAAATAATTATTTATTTCGGCATAATCGCCAGAAAATTTTAAAGAATTATGAAAATCTTGAACATCAACTTTTATTTGCATTTCAGCTTGTGGCTTAGTATATATCAAAACTCTTTTTCTTCCTATTTTAATTTCCAGATAAGAATCTTGACCAAGAAAAGTTGAGTACAAATATTTTCCATCTTCACCAACTTTAACAGTATCAACCTGCTCGTTACAAGTTGCTACGATATAATCTTTTGAATAATTAGCAATATTTAAAGCAATTTCAATCAAATGTTCGTCTTGTTTTTCTGTTTTAGATTTTTTATCTCCACAAGACCATGCACTTATTAATATTAATATGCTAACTAAAATTAAATTTTTGATTTTCATATCTCTTTTAAACTTTAAATCCTTTATTTCTTAAAATATCTTTTACTTTTTCAATCATTTCGCCTTGAATAATAATTTCTCCATTTTTTGCTGAGCCTCCAGTTCCACATTTATTTTTCAATTCTTTGGCTAAATTTTCTAAATCATCTGATTTGCCAACAAATCCAGTTATTAGAACTACAGTTTTACCTTTTCTTTGCTTTCTATCTAAAGCTATTTTTAATTTTTGCTTTTCTGCGGGTAAGGTTTCTGGCTCTTCTATCTCGTTTGTTTGATAAACAAAGTCGGATTTAGTAGAGTAAACAATACCTTCACGTTTTTTCCATTCGTTTGTCATAATTTCATTCTTTAAAAAATAGAAGTAGGCATATAAGCCGGATTCTGTAACATATAGTATGCCGTCTGTCATTTATCTATGCGACCTACCCCTCGGCTCAAGCGGGTAGCTTTAAAACGCCGATATACATGGTCTTGCAACCTGCAGGGCAAACAGCTGATAATGTTGCCATTATCACTGGTAGGCTCTTACTCTACCTTCTCATCCTTACCACAAGATAAACTTGGGCGGTTATTTTCTTCTTTGCCTTCATGCCTCACGAACATCTCTTATTTCAAGAGTGCAGCACCCTGTGTTGTCCGGACTTTCCTCCTCGCTAAAACTAACGAGGCGACAGACCTGCCTACTTCTAAAGGCAAAATTATAAAAAACTTTTCAATATTCTTATATTTAATTAAATTTGCAGAAAAAAACTGTGAAGTTTATCGAAAGATTAAGATATAAAATTGGGGCAAGAAAATTTAGAAAAACTGCCAGGCGACCCGAAGCAAATGCCATTGCTTGCAACCTTTATAAAGCAAAATCAATAGGTATAGTTTATGATGCCACATTAAACGAAGATTTTGAAAAAGTTAAAGCTTTTGTTGAAGAATTAAAAAGCAAAATTCATATAGTTGACAGCATTGGATATGTTGACTCTGCTGAATTATCAGAATTTCACACAAAACATGAAGATTTTAAATTTTATTCTAAAAAAGATTTGAATAAATTTTTTAAACCAAATTCTGAAATTACTAAGGAATTTTGCAATTGTAAATTCGATATTTTAATTGATTTAAACATTAATGAAAAATTACCAAACTGCTTTATTGTAGCAGAATCTCAAGCAATGTTTAAAACTGGACTTTATAGTAAAAACGAGCCTGTTTATTACGATTTGATGATAAATATTAATAAAAACACAGAAAATTTGCTTGAAGAATTAATAAAACAAACTGAACATTATTTAAAAATGATAAATACTTAAAATATTATGAAAACTAATTTTATAGGAACTGGTGTAGCAATGGTTACGCCGTTTACAGAAGACAAACAAATAGATTTTCCTGCTTTTGCGAAATTAATTAATGATTTAATTGCTAACGGAGTTGATTACTTGCTTGTAATGGGTACTACAGCTGAATCGGCAACAATTTCTGAAGAAGAAAAGCAAGAAATTTTAGAGTTTGCAAAAAAAGAAATAAACTCTAGAGTTCCAATTATGTATGGAATTGGTGGCAACAACACAATGGACGTAATTAATCGTATAAAATCAACAAATCTTAATGGAGTTGATGGCATTTTATGTGTTGCTCCTTATTACAACAAGCCAAATCAAGAAGGTTTATATCAACATTTTGCGGCTATAGCAAGTGTTTGTCCTACACAATTAATTTTATATAATGTTCCCGGCAGAACAGGAGTAAATATTCTTCCAGACACAGTTGTAAGATTGGCAAACGATTTTGAAAACATAACAGCAATCAAAGAAGCTTGCGGTTCAATCGACCAAATGATGCAAGTTATTAAAAACAAACCTCGAAGTTTTACAGTTATTTCGGGCGATGATGGCTTAACACTTCCTTTAATTGCAGTTGGTGGCGAAGGTGTTATTTCAGTTGCAGGAAATGCATTTCCAAAAGAAATGTCACAATTAGTAAGATTAGCTTTAAACAAAGATTTTGAAAACGCTAAAACTATTCATTACAAACTTCTTGATTCTATTTCAAATATGTTTGCAGAAGGAAATCCTTGTGGTGTGAAAGAATATTTGTCTCAACAAGGCAAAATGAAAAATGAATTTAGACTACCTATGGTTCCTGCAAGTCAAAAACTTAGCGAAAAGATTAAGAATGATTTGAGGAGATATTAAAATTATTGTTTATCTTTATGCAGAAACAATATTTTTATTAACTTTTGAAAATTTTAATTTATGAAAGTTGGGGAATTTGAAATAAATAACATATACAATATTGATTGTTTGGTTGGAATGCAAAAACTACCAAATGATTGTATTGATTTAGTTGTTACTTCTCCCCCTTATGACGATTTACGGGATTATAATGGATATTCATTTGATTTTGAGAATATTGCCAAAGAATTGTATCGAGTGATGAAAAAAGGCGGAGTTGTGGTTTGGGTTGTTGGCGACAAAATAAAAAACGGGAATCGAAGTTTGACAAGTTTTAAGCAATGTCTTTATTTTCAAGAAATTGGATTTAATGTTCACGACGTAATGATTTATCAAAAAAAGAATACACCTTTTATGCGCTCTAATGCCTACACAAATTGTTACGAATTTATGTTTGTTTTCTCTAAAGAAAAAGTTGCTACATTTAATCCATTAAAAACTAAAACAGCACGAAGCGGATTTGAAAAATTGGTTTCAAACAAAAAAGCAGATGGCATTAATAATAAAGTTGTTGCTGAATTAAAAGAACAAAAAACACTAACCAATATTTGGAGTTACGCTGTAGGTCTTGGCGGCTCAACAAACGATAAAATTGCATTTCAACATACAGCTATTTTCCCCGAAAAACTTGCACGCGACCACATTTTATCGTGGACAAATGAAGGTGATCTTGTTTTTGATCCGATGTGCGGTTCTGGCACTACTTGTAAAATGGCAAAATTAAACAACAGAAATTATTTAGGAATGGAAATTTCAAAAGAATATACTGATTTGTCTATCAAAAGATTAGAAATGATACCAATTACCTTAACACCTATCACATCTCAAATAATCACAAATAAATAAAAAACTTAGTAAACTTTAATTTCATCTAATTTATTATATTTGCGAAAAATTTTTCACTATGAATATTCCAAT
>DAONZU010000141.1:0-5475 GCA_035406965.1 Bacteroidales bacterium | reverse complement strand
AAAAAATATAAAAAGTGATTTTATCTTTTATACATATCAGGTTTTTAGACATTATTGATATTTTATTAGTTGCTATTTTGCTTTATCAACTTTACTCATTGATAAAAGGCACTGCTGCAATAAAAATCTTTATTGGTATTGCATTGATATATTTGGTATGGCTTTTTGTAAAAGCTATGCGAATGGAGTTGATAAGTTCTATTTTAGGGCAAGTAATAGGAGTGGGGCTTATTGCTTTGATTGTAGTTTTTCAGCAAGAAATTCGGCAATTTTTATTACTTATTGGGAATAAATACATAAAACGTAGCAAGTTAAATATACTTAGAGATTCGCGTTTACAATCAGGATATAGCACTAGCTCTATTGAATATATCGCTCAAGCTGCAAATGAAATGAGTATAGCTAAAACAGGAGCTTTGATTGTAATTTCGCGTGAGGCTTCTTTAAAAAGTTTTATTGAGCAAGGCGAAGTCTTAAATGCAGATATTAGTGTTCCACTTTTAAAATCTATTTTTTTCAAAGATGCTCCTTTGCATGATGGAGCGGTTTTAATTGAAAATAATAAAATTTATGCTGCTAAATGTATTTTGCCAGTTTCAGCAAACACAGAATTACCTAAAGACTTTGGTTTGCGACATCGCTCTGCATTAGGAATGGCTGAGGTTACAGATACTCTAACTGTTGTTGTTTCTGAACAAACAGGTAAGATTTCTGTAGCAAAAGAAGGCAAGATTTATAGACTTACAACCAATGATAGATTAAGTAAAATTATTGCAAACTTTTTACGAAAGAATGATAATTAAGTTTTAGATTCTTTGTTAAGTTGTTGATGTGTTTGAAGAAGATTTGAAATTTAAAGCTTGTTAATAAAAATGTGTTATATAATTATTAATATTGGTTTATATGATGTATATTTGTCAAGATGAAAGATATTAATGATGTAATACAAGCAAAATTTGCTGTTTCTAAAAAAATCGATGAAAGTTGGGATTTTAGGAAAGCAAATACTAAAGAATTGACACATTGTTTCCATTCTTATCCTGCAATGATGATTCCACAAGTGGCGAGGAGAATTATCAAAAACTATGCAAAAGAAGGAGACTTGTTATTTGACCCATACTGCGGAACTGGAACATCATTAGTTGAAGCAAATATTAAAAATATATCAGCAATTGGAACAGATCTTAATCCACTTGCACGCCTAATTGCAACTGCTAAAACAACAAAAATAAATTCAGATTTATTAAACTCGGAAATTAATAGTTTTACAAATTATTTATTTGAATTAAATTTTCAAAACAAAAAATCATCTTCCAAAATAATCCCTGATGTTACAAATATTGATTATTGGTTTAGTAAGAGTACACAAGAAAAATTAGGAACTATCCTTGATTATATTGAAAATCTTGGTAACGATTCTATAAAAAACTTTTTTAAGGTTGCTTTTAGTGAAACTGTAAGAGATGTTTCGTTTGTTAAATCTGGAGAGTTTAAAATGGTTAGATCCAAAAACTTTTGTCCTGAAGAAGATAAAGACGTTTTTGGAATAATGTCTTCAAAAGTTGAAAGGAATAAATTAGGTTTAGAAGAATTTAGTGCAATATGTGCAAACGACACTAAATCAATTGTTTATGGATTTGATACAGTAGTTGGTATTCCCAATTTTTTAGATTCAAATAGTGTTGATATTGTTGTAACATCTCCTCCATATGGTGATTCTCGCACTACTGTTGCATATGGGCAGTATTCAAGGCTTGCTAATGAATGGCTTGGTTATGAGACAGCTAATCAAGTAGATAATATTCTAATGGGAGGCAGAAAGCGAAAATATGATCACAAATTTGATAGTGAGATTCTTAACGATGCCATTTTAAAAATTCAGTCAAAAGATATTCAAAGAGCCAGAGATGTTATTTCTTTTTATGAAGACTATGAAAGTTCAATAAAAAATGTTTCAAAACTTATAAAAAAAGGTGGTTTTGCTTGTTATGTTGTTGGCAATAGAACAGTTAAAGGCGTTACTATTCCTACCGATGAGCTTACTGCTGAAATTTTTGAAAGTTGTGGTTTTGTTCATTTAGAAACAATAGTTAGAAATATTCCTAGTAAAAGAATGCCATATAGAAATAGCCCTTCAAATATTAAAGGAAAAACATCTTCAACTATGAAACATGAATATATTGTTATTTGTAAAAAATTTTAAATATGCGATTGCCAGATTTGATAAAGGCTCTTGAAAGCTTGAAGGACGAAGGATTTTTACCAACTAAACGTAAAGGTCCTACAGGTATTGGACATTTACTCGAAAATATGCTAGGATTAACAGAAACTAATATTGCCATTCCCGATATTGGAGGTAGAGTTGAGTAAAAGCAACTAGAAAAAATGCAAATTCTTTAATCACTCTTTTTACTTTTAATCGTAGTGTGTGGAAATTTTCGCAGACAGAAATTATTAAAAAATACGGCTATATAGACGACAAAGGCAGACAGGCTCTTTACACAACAGTAAATAATAAAACTCCAACCAATCAGGGATTTATATTGGCTTCAGAACCTCAAAAAAACTTAATCGTGTTAAGAAATATTGCAGAGGAAGGTAATATTGCAGAATGGAGCACTTATGTTTTAGCAGGTAAATTTATGACTAAACTTGATCGTTTATTGTTAGTTTTTGCTGATAATAAAATTGAAAATAATGTTGAGCATTTTCATTTTAATGAAGCGTATTTGTTAGAAAATCCAACTCCCGAAAAATTTTTAGATGCATTTGAAACTAGCAAACTTATGATTGATTTAAGAATGTATTTAAAAGATTCTGGTGGTGTTAGAAATCACGGAACTGGATTTCGTATATCAGAGAAAAATTTGGCAGAATTATATGAGAAAAAGAGAAGATTGATTTAATTGTATGGCATAATGTGTTAATTACATTTTTTTTTCTTATATTTGTAAAAAGCTATTTTAGATATGAATAAGAAAAGTGTAAATACAATTTTAATTTTCTGTTTAATTTTTTGTTTTTTTTCCTTATTTTTATTTTCACAGAACACAAAAAATCCTACAATTATGAACCGTAAAGCTGCTGTTGCTGGTCAATTTTATGCCGGCACTAAAGAAAGTTTAAACCAAGATTTGAAAACTCTTTTTTCAAAAGCTGAAGAAAGAAAATATGATGCAAGAGCAATAATTTCGCCTCATGCTGGCTATGTTTTTAGTGGAGAAGTGGCGGCTTCGGCTATAAATCAAATCAATCCGAACAAAAAATATCAAAATGTCTTTATCATTGGCTCAAGTCATACAAAATATTTTCCAGGTGTATCTATTTATAACATAGGCAATTATGAAACTCCGCTTGGCGAAGTAAAAGTTAATATTGACGTTTGCAATGAGTTGATAAAAAATAATGATTTTATCTCTTTTGTTCCCGATGCTCATAGAACTGAACATAGTATAGAAGTTCAATTGCCGTTTTTGCAATATCATTTAAAAAATGATTTTCAAATCGTGCCTATGATACTTGGTTTTGATGGAGAACAAAATGCAAAAAAAATTGCAGAAGCACTTAAGCCATATTGGAAGGAAGAAAATATTTTTATTGTTTCAACAGATTTTTCTCATTATCCAAGCTATAATGATGCTGTAAATATTGACTTAGCAACTGCTAATGCTATAGTAACTGGCAAACCTGAAGAGTTGATTAAAGTTGTAAATTCTGAAACCGGGATAAAAAATCTTTCTACAAATTGTTGTGCATGGAATTCAGTTTTAAGTTTAATGTATTTAACCGATCAAAAATATTCCTACAATAAAATTCAGTACAAAAACTCTGGTGACTCGCCATATGGCAGTGATGATAGGGTAGTGGGCTATTGGGCAATTTCTATTACTGATAAAAACGATTCTAGTTTTTCATTAAGTGATGAAGAAAAAATGGAGCTTTTAAAACTTGCTCGTATGAGTGCTGAGGCAAAAATTAAAGAAAATAAAAACTTAGATGTTTCTAATATTGTTGTGTCAGATAATTTGAATGAACAATGTGGTGCTTTTGTAACATTTAATAAAAATTCAAATTTACGTGGCTGTATAGGCAGGTTTGAACCTAATATTCCGCTTTATAAGGTTGTGGTAGAAATGGCAGTAGCCGCAGCAACACAAGATTATCGTTTTTCGCCAATTTTGGCACAAGAATTAGACGAAGTTGAAATAGAAATTTCTGTTTTAACGCCATTTAAAAAAATAAAATCTATTGATGAAATCGAACTTGGCAAACATGGTATTTATATTGTGAAAGGTGGTCGTGCAGGAACATTTTTACCTCAAGTTGCAGAATCTACTGGCTGGAGTTTAGACGAATTTTTGGGATATTGCGCTCGCGATAAAGCAGGAATTGGTTATGATGGCTGGAAAAATGCTGATATTTTTACTTATGAAGCTATAGTGTTTTCTGAAAGTGATTTTAAAAAAAAAGATAAAGCAAAATATTACGAAAAATTAGAAGACGGAAGAGTTCACTGCAAGTTATGTCCACATGAATGCAAGCTAAGCGAAGGAAAACTTGGATTTTGCAAAGCAAGAAAAAATGTAAATGGTGAATTAATTAGCCTAAGTTATGGAAATTTAGTTGCAATCCATATTGATCCAATAGAGAAAAAGCCTTTATATCACTTTATGCCGGGTTCTACAAGTTTTTCGATTGGAACAGCAGGTTGTAATTTGAGTTGTAAAAATTGTCAAAATTCCGAAATTTCGCAAAGTTCTCCAATGCAATTAGAGCGTATTAAAGCTACACCAGAACAAATTGTAGAAGCTGCAAAGAAAAACAACTCAGCATCAATATCTTACACTTATACAGAACCAACAGTTTTTTACGAATTTGTTTTAGAAACTGCAAAACTTGCTAAAAAGAACGGTATCAAAAATATTATAATTTCAAATGGCTTTATTAATCCTGAACCTTTAAAGGAATTAATTCCATATTTAGATGCTGCAAACATTGATTTAAAGGCTTTTAACGATTCCATTTATAGGGAAATTACAAGTGCAAGATTAGAGCCTATTTTGAATAATTTAAAAATTTTGCGTGATAGCGGTGTTTGGTTAGAAATAACAAACTTAATTATTCCAGGTCATACAGATGATATGCAAATGATTTCAGAAATGTGTGAATGGTTGGTTGAAAATGGTTTTGCAGAAACTCCGCTACATTTTAGTCGTTTCTTTCCAGCAAATAAGATGATGCATGTTCCGCCTACTTCGGTTGAAACTGTTGAAAAAGCTGCTAAAATTGCAAAATCAAAAGGAATAAAATATGTATATCTCGGAAATGTGCATCAAGAAGAAGGGAATACAATTTGTCCTAAGTGCGGAAAAACTTTGATTAAACGAAAAACTTATAGAACAGAAACTAATGGTTTTTCTGGCAAATGTGGAAGTTGCGGAGAAGTAATTAATGGAGTTTGGTAGTTTTTGTCTG
>DAONZU010000140.1:0-5517 GCA_035406965.1 Bacteroidales bacterium | reverse complement strand
ACCGCCGACCGGCTGATTACAAATCAGCTGCTCTACCAACTGAGCTACATCGGCCAAAATATAAAAAAAACATACATTTAAAAGAACATCCTTTTACCTACGAAAAAGGTTTGCAAATGTATGAATTATTTATTTCTTTCCAAAATTTTTTAAAGATTTTTTTATTTATTTTTAATTATCTTAATTTTTCTTTATATTTTTTTAACTGACGACGTAGTGCAACCGTTGCTAAATCAACAGATTCTTCAAATGTGCTTCGTTGACGTTTTGCAAAAATATCTTTAGCATATGGTACATTAATTTTGATTTCTGCTACTTTATTGTCCTTTGTTTCCGAATTTTCTAAGCGTAAAACGACTTCTGCATCGATAATTTTGTCGGCAACTTGACTTAATTTGCCAACTTTATTCTCAATATAAGCAATTAATTTTTTATCCGCATCAAAACGAACAGATTGAATTTTAATATCCATATTGTAGTCCTTTCTTTTTTATTGTGCTCTCGGATGAGCTTGTTTATAAATAGTTTTAATTTTTGAAAATGTATTATGTGTATAAACTTGTGTAGCCACTAAGCTTGTATGTCCTAATAATTCCTTTATTGAATTCAAATCCGCACCATTGTTCAACATATGCGTAGCAAAACTATGACGCAACACATGAGGAGAACGTTTATCTAACTGACTCACTAAGCCTAAATAATGTTGAATTTTTCTATATACAAAATTTGGATACATTTTTTTGCCTTTATCAGTAACAAATATAAAATCTTTTGCTTCACAAGAAAATCCAAAATCTTTTTTTTGAGAAACGTACATTTTATACATATTATTAATATAGGTATTAAATGGCACTATTCTTTCTTTATTTCCTTTACCTAAAATTTTGATATTGCCTCTTGGAATATCAATATCTATATGCTTCAAATTTATCAATTCCGAAAGACGCATTCCTGTATTATAAAAAAGCTCAATCATAAACCTATCTCTAATACCAAAAAAGTCATCTGTAAACAAACTATCGTTATCTAAGTTGTTCATTTGATTTTCTTGAACAAACTCTGGCAATCTTTTTTTAACTTTTGGTAAGACTATTTTGAGCATAGGATTTTTAGAAATATGTCCAAATTTCATTAAATATTTTACATAAGATTTTAAACTTGACACTTTCCTATTAATACTAACTGCTGATAATCCTTGTTCTGATAAAGAAGCTATCCAAGCTCTAATTTTTTGATATTCGGGATTTAATTCGTCATCATTTGATTCTACTAAAATAAAATTACGAAACTGAATTAAATCTGTTTCGTAAGAGTTTATTGTATGTTCAGAAAGCCGTTTCTCGAAACGTATATATTTAATGAAGTTATTAATATTCATATTAATATCAAGAAATCTATTAATTAATACGAATGTTTTAATTAAAAGTTACATTAAATGTGAATTTTTAATTATTTTCTTGCATTGTCAACAAACGTTGAACATAGCGTGCGCGAATCATTTGTTGACGCCTTGTTATAGAAGGTTTTTCAAAAGCTTGACGTCTTCTTAATTCTTTAACAACTCCTGTTTTTTCATATTTTCTTTTAAAACGTTTCAAGGCTCTGTCAATGTTTTCGCCGTCTTTTACTGGTACAATAATCATTGTTATTATTTTTTATTTAAACTTATTTATATTTCTTCTAAATTTTGGATTGCAAAAATATACAATTTATATTATTTAACAAACTTTTTTTAACTAATATTTTTGCAATTATTATAGTTAGGGCTTTTTACATTAAAAATCATCATATTTACTTCATTCTTATCGTAACTAATGTTATTTTTGCATAAAATAAAAAAACATGACTTTAATAAAATCTATTTCTGGAATTAGAGGTACTATAGGAGGTTTTGTTAGTGAAAACTTAACTCCAATTGATATTGTGAAATTTATAACTGCCTATTCGTTGTGGCAAAAAGAAACAAACCCAAAAGCTAAAACAATAGTTGTTGGTCGTGATGCTCGTCCTTCTGGTAAAATGGTTGAAAATATTGTTGTTTCTGTTTTTAATTCTTTAGGTTTTGATGTTATTAATATTGGTTTAGCCACAACACCAACAACAGAATTTGCAGTAATAAACGAAAAAGCTGATGGCGGAATAATTATAACAGCTAGCCACAATCCTAAAAATTGGAATGCTCTTAAACTTTTAAATAATAAAGGTGAGTTTTTAAGTGCTAGCGAAGGAAAAAGAATTTTAGAACTTGCAGAAACTGCAAATGCAGAATTTGCTCAAGTTGATGATTTAGGAAAAACTACAAAACTTAGAAATTACGAAAATCTGCATATAGATTCTATTCTAAAGCTAAAATTAGTAAATAAAGAATTAATAAAAGCTGCAAATTATACAGTCGCTATAGATTGTGTAAACTCTGTTGGGGGTTTTGCTATTCCAAAATTACTAAAAAGTTTAGGCGTAAAAAATATTATTGAGCTTTATTGTACACCAAACGGTCAATTTCCTCATAATCCAGAGCCATTGCCAGAACATCTTACAGAAATTAGTAATCTTATAAAAGAAAAAAATGCAGATGTTGGTTTTGTTGTTGATCCAGATGTGGACAGACTTGCAATAATTTGTGAAGACGGTTCTATGTTTGGCGAAGAATATACTTTAGTAGCTGTTGCAGATTATGTCTTATCAAAAACTCCTGGCAATACTGTGTCAAATCTTTCATCAACTAGAGCTTTGAGAGATGTTTCAGAAAAATATGGAGTTGAATATAATTCCGCAGCTGTAGGCGAAGTAAATGTAGTAGCAAAAATGAAAGAAACAAATGCTGTAATTGGTGGTGAAGGAAATGGTGGCGTTATTTATCCAGAATCTCACTACGGAAGAGATGCTTTAGTGGGAATAGCTTTATTTTTAAGCTTCTTAGCCGAAAAACAACTTAAAGTTTCTGAATTAAGAAAAACATACCCAAATTATTTTATTTCAAAAAATAAAATTGAACTTACAAAAGACATTAATCTAAAGAATATTTTTGAAAAGCTTCAAGAAAAATACAAAAACAACCCTCTGCACACAATAGATGGCTTAAAAATCGAATTTCCAGAAACTAAAGAATGGGTGCATTTACGCTCATCAAATACAGAACCTATTATTAGAATTTATTGCGAAAGTTTAAACCAAAAAAATGCTGAAGCTTTAGCAAAAAAATTTATCGAAGAGATAAAAAGTTTAATGTAAACTATACAAAACAAATTGATGTAAAAACAAATCCAGATTTGTTATTTTTATTTTGTAATTTTACATCATGATTTCAAAAAATGATTTAGACATTAAAGTAAAGGCTTTGCCACAAAATCCTGGCGTTTACAAATATCTTGATAAAGCTGGGAATATTATTTATGTAGGGAAAGCTAAAAACTTAAAAAAACGAGTGTCTTCATATTTTGCAAAAAATCATCAATCATTCAAAACCAACGTTTTAGTTAAAAAAATAAAAGACATTGAATACATTGTTACAGAAACTGAAAACGATGCTCTTCTTTTAGAAAATGTTTTGATAAAATCTCTTCAACCACGATATAATGTAATGTTGAAAGATGATAAAACATATCCATGGATTTGCATTAAAAACGAAACCTTTCCACGAGTATTTTATACTCGACAAAAGACAAAAGGTAATGAATATTTTGGACCATTTACTTCGGTTTACACAATAAAAACTTTGTTAAATTTAATTACTCAGCTCTACCCTATTCGCAACTGTAATTTGAATCTTAGCAAAGAAAAAATAAAAGAAGGAAAATATAAAGTTTGTTTAGAATATCATATTGGAAATTGCAAGGCTCCTTGCATTGGTGAAATTGACGAAAAAACTTATCTTCAATGGATTTCTGATATTAGAAAAATTTTAAAGGGCAATTTGCACCAAGTTCAAACTTACTTTACAAAAGAAATGAAAACTCATGCAGATAATCTTGAATTTGAAAAAGCAGCAGAAATAAAATCAAAATTAAGTATTATCGAAAACTACAAAAGCAAATCAACCATTGTAAACACAAACATTTCAGATACCGAAGCTTTTGGTTTTGCAAAAGACATTAATTCTGCTTATGTGTCATATATAAGAATACAATCAGGCACAATAATTTCGGCTCATTCTGTTGAAATACGCAAAAAAATTGACGAATCTGATGAAGATATGCTTTTGTTTGCTGTTTTAGAACTTCGAGAAAGTTTAAACTCTGATGCAAAAACTACCTTACTTCCATTTGAAATTGATTTCGAGGTAGAAAACACTAAAATAGAAGTTCCAAAACGTGGCGATAAGCACAGCATAATAGAGCTTGCCAATAGAAATGCAAAGTTTTTCATGTTAGAAAAACACAAACAAATTGAAAACAAAAATCCCGAAAAGCATATTCAAAGAAAATTAGAAACTTTAAAAAAAGATTTGAACTTATCGGAACTGCCACGTTATATTGAATGTTTTGACAATTCAAATATTCAAGGTACAAATCCAGTTGCTGCTTGTGTAGTTTTTAAAAATGCACGCCCTTCAAAAGCAGACTATCGCCATTATAATATAAAAACTGTTGAAGGTGCTGATGATTATGCTTCTATGAGTGAAATTGTTTATCGGCGCTATAAAAGATTGATTGAAGAAAAAAAAGAACTACCTCAACTAATTATTATTGATGGCGGAAAAGGTCAACTAAATGCAGCTCTGAAAAGTTTAAAAAAACTAAATTTAGAAAATATAAGCATTATAAGCATTGCCGAAAAACTCGAAGAAATTTATTTCCCAAACGACTCTATACCTTTGTATCTTGATAAAAACTCGGAATCTTTAAAATTAATTCAACACGCAAGGGACGAAGCTCACAGGTTTGGATTAAGTTTTCACAGAAATAAAAGATCTGCTAATTTTATAGTGTCGGAACTTGAAAATATTGCAGGAATTGGCAACAAAACAATAGATGTATTATTAACAAAATACAAAAGCGTAAATCAAATTAAAAAAGCTAAACTTGAAGATTTAGAAACCGTTATTGGCAAAGCTAAAGCAAAACTTATAATTGATTATTTTAAAAATGAAAAGACTAAGTAATTTTTTGTTGATTTTTGTATTAATAATTTTTTCACTTGAGGCTTTTGCTTCACATAAAATTTATATTTTACATGGATATGCAAGCCATAGGTCAATAATGAATCGAATAAAAAGAGATTTAAAAAAATCAGGTTTTATAGTAGAAAACTATGACTATCCAGCTCTGTATGTTGATTTGGATAGTTTAGGAAAAAAATTATACTTAGATGTCTTAGAAGAAAATTATGACTCTGTTTCTTTTGTAACTCACTCCATGGGCGGATTAGTTGTAAGAAATATGGTAAAATATTCTGCAGCAAACCTAAATTTTCCAAAAATTTATAGAATTGTAATGATAGCTCCGCCAAATCAAGGTGCGGATATTGCTGATTTTTTCAAAAAAAATAAATGTAATAGAAAAATATTAGGTCCTAATG
>DAONZU010000139.1:0-5551 GCA_035406965.1 Bacteroidales bacterium | reverse complement strand
ATTATGAAATCAGCTTTTTTCTCAAAAAATTTACCTCATTTTATTGCAGTAGCAGTATTTTTGATAATTGCTTCTATTTACGGCAGTCCGTATTTGAATGGAAAAAGAATATCAACACACGACTACAATACTTATACTGCTATTGCAAAAGCTAATAATGATTACCAAAAAGAACACGACAGATTAGTATTTTGGAATAATAATTTGTTTAGCGGTATGCCAACTTATGCTGTTTCAACAGCCAAACATGCTATATTTTTAACAATTTATAAAGTTTTAAGTTTTAATGGTGCCATACCGATAAATATGATTTTTTGGTATCTTCTAGGCTTTTATATTTTATTAAATATTCTTAGAGTTAATCCGTGGATATCAATGTTAGGAGCATTAATGTTTGGATTTTCATCTTATTATTTTATAATTATTGCTGCTGGGCATTTTACAAAAGCAATGGCTATAGGATTTATGGGACCAATTCTTGGTGGAGTGCTTTTAGCTTTTGAGCGAAAAAAGCCGTGGGCAGGAATGTTCTTAATGACTTTCTTTTTAGCTCTGCAAATATTAACTAACCACGTTCAAATAACTTACTACACAGGCTTAGCTGTAATCATTTACGGAATTTTTGAACTCGTTTGGGCTATAAAAGAAAAATATGTAGCTAGATTTTTTAAAACTGTTGGGATATTAGCAATAGGTTTTGTCATAGCTCTTGGAATAAATGCAGTATTTTTAATGACCACCCAAGAGTATATCTCCTACTCTATTAGAGGAAAATCTGAATTAGCTACTAAGCAAGGTGCAGGCTATACTTCAGGACTTGACAAAGACTACGCTACAAGCTGGAGCTATGGAATTGACGAAACTTTTACATTACTAATTCCAAATGTTAAAGGTGGTGCTTCATACTCAGCATTGTCCGAAGATTCAGAAACTTATGAAATAATAAAAAATAATTTTGGAAGACAAAATGCAAATGAAATTTGTAAAACTATGCCAACTTATTTCGGCGACCAAGCCTTTACAGCAGGTCCTGTTTACGTTGGTGCAATAGTTGTGTTTTTATTTGTTTTTGGACTTTTAATTGTAAAAGGAAAATTAAAATGGTGGCTTCTAACACTAACTATATTTTCTATTGTACTAGCTTGGGGAAGAAATTTTGAGTGGCTTACTCACTTATTTTTAGACTATATACCTGGTTACAACAAGTTTAGAACTGTTTCTATGATATTAGTTATTGCCGAAACAGCTATGCCACTTTTAGCTATTTTATCCATTGCCGAAATTGTAAAAAACAAAATTGATAAACGCAAACTTCTGTCGAGTTTTTATATCGCACTTGGTGTAACAGCATTTGTAACAATTATTTTCATCATAAGTCCTAGCATCACTGGATTAAGTGGAGAAAACAAAAGCGAAGTTAGAACAGCAGAAATGTTTGCCTCATATTTTCCAAACGAAGCAGAATACGCTAATGCAAAAGAACAGTTCAAAAATGATTTTATACTTGCCATTACTCAAGACAGAGCTGATTTAGTTAGAAAAGATGCTACTCGTTCACTTGTTTTTATTTTGCTTGCAGCAGTTTTGGTTTATTTATTAATAAATAAAAAACTAAAACCAAACCTTGTAATTGCATCGCTAGCCGTATTGGTTTTGGCAGATATGTGGACAATAAACAGAAGATATTTGAACGATGATAATTTTGTTTCAAAGCGAAAATACGAAGTACCTTTTGACAAAACCCCTGCAGACAGCTTTATCTTAGCTGATAACGATTTGCACTATAGAGTCTGCAATCTTTCTGGCGGTGCATCTAGCGTTTTTAATGACGGTTCAACTTCGTATTATCATAAATCTATAGGCGGTTATTCTGGAGCTAAAATGCGTAGATACCAAGAAGTTCACGATTCTGTGCTATTTAGAGAAATGTATTTTTCAGAATATATTATTAGAGAAGGAATTAAAAATAGATTTGAGCCTGCAATACTTCAACAGTTGTTTGAACAACAAGCTCGTACTCCTATTATGAACATGCTAAACACCAAATACATTATCTACAGCCCTGAAAATAAGCCCATTATAAACAAAAACGCTTTAGGAAATGCTTGGTTCGTGGATAGTATAATTAAAGTTGAAAGTCCAGACGAAGAAATTGCAAAATTAAATTCATTCTCGCCTGAAAAAGAAGCAATAGTAGAGCAAAGATTTAATGAGTTTATTAAAGATTGGAAAAATATTGAAGACAGCACAGCTACAATAACACTTAAAGATGTTGCTCCTGATTACGTGGTTTATGAAAGCGAAACGAATTCTGAACAGCTTGCAGTATTTTCTGAAATTTATTACCCACACGACTGGAAAGTTACTATTGATGGCAACGAGGCTTCGCACTTTAGAGCAAATTATATTTTAAGAGCAATGATAGTTCCAGCTGGTAAACACGAAATAAAATTTGAGTTTATATCCGAAGTTTATAAAAAAGGAGTTATAATTTCTTGTACTAGCTCAATACTTCTATTCTTAATGATGGGAATTGGATTATTTTTTGAAATAAGAAAGAAAAAACAAGATAAAATAAGCTCGTAACTTATCAAAAAAGCTATATTGCTCAGATAATTTTACAAAAATTTTTATTTATTATTATATTTCACATTTTTTTATTAAGTTTGTATTATCAAATTCAGACAAATGATAAATAAAATTGTAATTCTTGGCTCTGGCAATTTAGCTTTTCATTTTTGTAAAGCAGCGTGTATAGCTGGGATAGAAATTTCTCAAATTTTTAGTCGCAACTTAGAAACTGCATCGCAACTAGCAAATATGGCAGGCTGTGATTTTACAAATGATATAAATAAAATTGATGAAAATGCAGATACTTTTCTATTTGCAATGACAGACGAAGCAAATTTAAGTATTGTAAAAAAACTTAAACCATATCCCGATAAAACTCTGCTACATACTGCCGGTAGTTTAAGTATGAATATTTTTGAAAATATAACTGAAAATTACGGAGTGTTTTATCCTTTTCAAACTTTTTCAAGAAATTCAAAAATAGATTTTTCAAAACTTCCACTTTGTATCGAAGCTTCAAACAAACAAACTTTAAATGCATTAATACAATTAAGCGAAAGACTTAGATGCAATTATTATATAATCAACGAAGGACAAAGACAAGTAATTCATCTTTCTGGGGTTTTTGGCTGTAATTTTATGAACCACTGCATAAGCTTAGCCGAAAAAATTTTAGAAGATAATAAAATTGATAAAAATATTATTAAAGCTCTGCTAAAACAAAGTTTTGAAAAAGTAATTGAAAATGGGGCTTTTGCTTCACAAACTGGTCCTGCTGTCAGACGAGATTATGAAGTTATGGAAAAACATGCTCAATTTTTAAGTAAAGATGAGCTTTTGTTAGAAATTTATAAGTTAATGAGTAAAAGTATTGAAGAAACACATTTTAAAAAATGATAAAAAATTTAAAAAATCTTAATTTTAAAGAAAAATTAAAAAATTTAGAAACTTTAATTTTCGATATTGATGGAGTATTATCTTCTTCAAATGTTTTAATTAGCGAAACAGGCGAACTTTTACGTTCAACAAATGTTAAAGATGGCTATATTCTAAGATATGCTATTAAAAAAGGTTTGCGAGTAATTATTTTATCTGGTGGAACTAGCGAGTCTGTAAAAATTCGTTACGAAGCACTTGGCATTCCTGATGTAATAATAAAAAGCAAAAGAAAAATTGATGATTTTGCTAAACTAAAACAAAAATATAATCTCGACGAGGAAAAGACCCTATATATGGGAGATGATATTCCTGATTATGAGCTTTTAAAAACTGTTGGCTTAGCTTGTTGCCCTGCCGATGCAGCTGATGAAATAAAAGAAATTTCACTTTATGTTTCTTCAAAGAAAAGTGGAGAAGGCTGTGTGAGAGACATTACAGAGCAAGTACTTAGAGCAAAAGGATTATGGATGGACGATGATGCGTTTAACACCTAAAAACCTACAATATGAACACTAACATTCTAAAACTAATCCGCTGGAAAAATTTATTTATCATTGTACTCACAATGATTGCAATGCGATATGCAATTGCTCAAGCACTTTTTGCTTATTATAAAATTCCTCCTGCCTTTCCTGATATAGGCTTTATATTTCTTGTTCTTTCTGCAGTTTTTTTAGTTATGGCTGGAAATTTTATAAACGATTACTTTGATAGAAAAACTGATTTTATAAACAAACCCAAGAAAACTTTAGTAGCTTTCAAAGTTAGAAGACGACAATTAATTTCTTTAAATGTAGTTTTTAACCTACTTGGATTAATTTGTGGATTTATTGCTGCTTATTTTGCACATAAATTAACTCTAGGCATAATGTTTATTTTTATAGTTGCTGTTTTGTGGACTTATTCTGCCGAGCTAAAAAGAATTTTATTTATAGGCAATTTTAGCTTAGCTTTAATAATAGCTTTAATTCCGCTATCGGTTGCTCTTACTGAATATTTTGCTTTAGAACACTCCATAGCACAATGGGAAGAAAATAGCATAAGAGCAATAAAATCATCTGTTCAATTAATTATTGGCTTTTCAATTTTTGCTTTTTTATTCACTTATATTCGAGAATTAATAAAAGACTGCATAGAATATAACGGCGATTTAGAAACTGGAATTAAATCTTTTCCTACAGTTTTTGGAAAAAGAAAAACCGACTTTATTATTGCTGCATTAAGCTTAGTTGCCATAATTGCTATTATTCTTTGTTGGGAAGTTTATTTGTCAAAACTTTTGTTTTTCAGAAATCACATAATAGCTCCGTTTTATATTTATGCTTTTTTAGTGTTCCCAACAGCATTATTATTTCTTATTGCACTAACATTGAAAACGCCGAAAAAACATAAAACTATGCTTACTTTAATTAATTTAATAATTGTTTTTGGTATTTTATTTAGCTTTATATTAAGCTCAATAGTTTATGGAAAAATTTAATTTTGTAAAACCCGACTACACTATATTACTTGCTTCTGGCAGTCCGCGTCGCCAAGAACTTATTTCTAAATTTAATTTCAATTTAAAAATTGTAAAAGCCCCTGAAAATAAAGAAATTATTCCCGATAATGTTTTTCGCGAAAATATTGCCATTCATCTTGCAAAAGAAAAATCTCTAAATTATAAAGGATTAAAAGAAAACGAAATTCTTGTTACTGCCGACACCATAGTTTGGAAAGACAATAAAATTTTAGGGAAGCCTAAAGACAAAGAAGAAGCTATTGAAATGCTTGAATTTTTAAGTGGCGTTGAGCATTTTGTTTTCACAGGTGTTTGCCTTCGCTCAATAAATAAAACCAAGAGTTTTTTTGCAGAAACTAAAGTAAAGTTTTCTAAACTAAGCAAAGCCGAAATTTTATATTATATCGAAAATTATAAGCCTTACGATAAAGCTGGAGCATACGGCATTCAAGAGTGGATTGGCATGATTGCAGTTGAATATATTGAAGGTTCATTCTATAATGTAATGGGTTTGCCCGTGCAGAAACTTTATAAGGAAAT
>DAONZU010000138.1:0-5559 GCA_035406965.1 Bacteroidales bacterium | reverse complement strand
TTTAAATGTTTTAAATAAGTTTTTACTTTGTCATTTAAAGTTGTGCCATTAGTAACTACGTGAAGTTTTGCTTTAGATTTTATTTCCAAAAGAAAATCCCAAATTTTATAATAATTATCTATCAGAAATGGTTCTCCCCCATAAAATTTAATTTCTTTGGCGTAAGGTAAATATTTCTTTAACTGTTCAATAAAATTATCATCATAAACTATTTTTAAAGGATCTTGCTTTTCGCGATATTTTCTAATCGAAGAAGAAACTATTCCCGAACACATAACACATTGTAAATTACAAGTATTTGATAATTCTAGCTCTAGAATTTTTGGATAAGTAATTTTTGTACTTGAATAATAATCTGCATGCATAGAAGGCAAGCCATAAAAACGAGAAGTTTTAAACTGATGTTCGCAATACCCACAACCCATTGACAAATCATTATTTAACATATGCTCTCGTAGCTTGTTGGCAATATTTCCAAACCATATTTCATCAATTGTATTTTCTGGATATGTTCCTAAAACTATATCTTGATTTCTGCAACAAACTACAGCCTGTCCACGACTATTAAAAAACAAATTCACAAAAGGATTATAACAAGCAAGCTTTTTTGGTCCATGAAAACGAACTTTATTAAACTCTTTCATTTTGTTCTTGGAAATCGACTTAAAATTTCCAGTTTTATCATTTGGATATCGCATAAATGGTAATTTTAAGCGACTAAACTTCTGATAATAATATTTCACAAAGTCGTGTATTTGTTTCATGCATTTAAATTTCAAACTACAAATATAATAATTTCACAGCAAAAATTAGATTTAATATTATTTTTTTGATAAAAAATAAGGCTTTTACATAATTTTTATTAATTTTGTTACTCAAAAGATTTATACAATGGATGATGGCAATAAAATTGTTAATGCCTTATGGATTGGCGAACATTTATCTTCAGTCGAATTATTAACTATTAAGTCATTCTTAAATAATGGTCATAATTTTGTATTATGGGCTTATGATGAAATAAAAACTGAATTGCCAAAAGGCGTTATTTTAAAAGATGCCAACGAAATTTTTCCAAAGAATAAAGTTTTTTCTTACAAATATTCAAATCAATTTGGACACGGTAAAGGCTCATATGCTGGATTTAGCGATATTTTTAGATATAAACTTTTATATTTACATGGCGGTTGGTGGACAGACATGGATGTAACTTGTTTAAAACCCTTAGATTTTGAAACAGATTATGTTTTCAGGACTCACCACGATTTAGAACTTGTTGGAAATATTATGAAATGTCCCAAAAACAGCTTATTGATGAAAAAATGTTTTGAAGAAGCTGTCGAAAAAGTTAACGAAAATAATAGAGACTGGCACCTTCCAATTCAAATATTGGTTGATAATGTTAAAGAGCTTGGCTTAACAAGCTATATTAGAAATTTTTCAAATCAAGATTCTTGGAATTTAATTCGCAAATTTTTAAGCAAAAACGTTGAAATTCCTCAAAACTGGTATATCATTCACTGGGTAAACGAAGAATGGAGACGAAACAAAATTGACAAACACACTTTTTTAAAAAACTCTTTATATGCAAAACTCGCTGATATTAATAATATTAAAATTAAAAAAGCGAGTTTTTTCAAAGCTCTTAACATTAAATTTAAACTTAGTAAACTTGGATTTGGTTTAAAAGTTTTTTTTCCAAAATAAAAAACTGTTGCCCCAAAATTTGTTTGAAGCAACAGTTTTTTCTTGTTTTATCTTAAAATTATCCTAAATAAGATTTTAATAATTTACTGCGTGAAGAATGTCTTAATCTTCTAATAGCTTTTTCTTTAATTTGTCGAACTCTTTCTCGCGTCAAGCCAAATTGATCTCCAATTTCTTCTAAAGTCATATCTTGACAAGAAATACCAAAAAATAATTTAACAATATCTCTTTCTCTTTCTGTTAAAGTTGCTAAAGCTCTTTCTATCTCTTTGGATAAAGACTCTTTTATAAGCTGAGCATCAGTATTAGGCAAATCGGTATTTTCAAGAACGTCTAATAAAGAGTTTTCTTCTCCTTGCACAAATGGTGCATCTACTGAAATATGACGACCTGAAACTCTTAATGTGTCATTAATTTTATCTTCGGGTAAATCAAGAGCTTTTGCCAATTCTTCAGTAGTAGGTTTTCTTTCATTTTCTTGTTCAAATTTTGAAAATGCTTTATTTATTTTATTCAAAGAACCAACTTGATTTAATGGCAATCTAACTATTCGTGATTGTTCGGCTAAAGCTTGCAAAATTGATTGACGTATCCACCAAACCGCATAAGAAATAAATTTAAAACCTCGTGTTTCGTCAAATTTTTCTGCAGCACGCATCAAGCCTAAGTTCCCTTCATTAATTAAGTCGGGCAAACTCAAACCTTGATTTTGATATTGTTTCGCTACAGAGACAACAAAACGCAAATTTGCACGAGTAAGTTTTTCTAATGCTTCTCTATCACCTTGCTTAATACGTTGAGCAAGTTCTACTTCTTCGTCAACAGATATAAGTTCTTCTCTTCCAATTTCTTGTAAATATTTGTCTAAAGAAGCACTTTCTCTATTGGTAATTGATTTTGTAATTTTTAATTGTCTCATTTTTTTATTTTGAAATATATCTAATAATTAGTATTAAAATTATTATTTTGTCGTAGTCAATACGGATTTAAACGAAAAAGGTTTTAATTTTAAGTATATTAAAACCTAAAAATATACAAACACACAAAAACACAATACATCTTCTGTGTTTTTGCAGGACAAAAATCCTTCTTACTTACTTATATTATTTAATTAGTTAGAATTTAAAACCTAAACTTAAAACCATTCTATGTCGTTGCAGTTTAAGTAATGAAGCAGGACTATCTACACCAAGTCCTTGGTACATATAATAATTTATCTCATTATTTATGTAAGAATAAGCAAGGTCAAAATACATTGCATTTGTTCTAAGACCTATACCTCCATTATAAGTCATATAATAAGCATTTTGATTAACATGTCCTGTTTTAAAAGGAGAGTCAAAATAAGCAACACCTGTTCTCAAAGCCAAGCCTCCAATTCTATATTCAAACCCAAGTCTTAAATTGTGTGCTTGCTCAAATGCTTTTTCTATATTTTTATTTTCGTTATAAAATCCATAATCAAAACTTCTTAACCTAGCTTTAGAGTAATCTAAATAATCATAATCAACATTGATTAAAAATTTACTTGCTAAAATAAATCCCAAGCTAGCATTAGCGCGGAAAGGTGTTGACAGTTCATAATCAAAGCGTCCCAAAGGCGAGCTTTCGGTTAAAGACTTGCTTGCATCTAAAAAGTCTGATTCTGCTTGAGTAGAATATTTATCACGAAGTTTATAGAAAGTAGGTGTATGAATTGCTGCTCCTACTCTCATCCATTGTATAGGTGAATATAAAAGACCAAATTTAAAATTTATTCCACTACCGCTTGTTTCGAGTTGTTCTTTGAATGCAAAGCGATTAAATCCTGTAATTGAATCATGAGTATCTACTTCCTCTAAACGCTTTAATTCTTTAAACTTAACAGAAGCAAGTCCCAAACTGCCTCCAACAAAAAGTTTATCTTCTATATTAGCTGATAAAGAAAAATCATAAGAACCTTGATTTCCTGAACGATAAATAAATTGTTTTTGTTCAATTCCATATTTTCCAGCAAATGCAGAAACATAACTAAATGTATCTGGAAGATTTTGGTCGATAAGATAAGTTTCCCAAGCTAACTTGCTATAAAATTGGTCTTTTGCACCTAAGTCAGACCATAAAATTTTATCCCCTCTTGCAGCAAACCAATCTGTCATAGAATTTACACTTTTAGGATTTTCTATTATAATATTTTCATTAAAATTATTCAAGCGGTTGTAAGAAAACCCAAAGTTTAATGCTTTTAGGCTATTATTTTGTTTTAGTTTAATAGAGCTTAAATATGATATATTATTAATATTAAAGTTAAAATCAAAATCAGAAGCTCTATTATCATTAATTGTAGCAAAATTCTGTGTTAATACAAATCCTGTTGAGAAAGTAAGTTCAGAGCTTCTGAACACACCTAACCCAGCTGGATTAAAGCTCATAACAGAAAGGTCTGCTCCCAAAGCACCAAAAGAACCACCCATAGCATTATATCTGGCTGTTCCTCCAGGGATTAAATATGAATATCTTAAAGCATCTATTTCGTTTTGGGCGAATAATGTTGTCCAAGATATTAGGACACTAATTGTTATGATTAAAAACTTTTTCATAAAATAAAAAATTAATTTGTTTATCTTCTTCCTCCGGAGCTAGAACCTCCAAAACCTGAGCTTGAAGAGCCTCCACTTCTTGAACTACTTGAAGAGCTACTTGACGAGCTTCTTGAACTTGATGAACTTCCTGAATATGAAGAACCCGAACTACGTGAAGATGAACTTCCTGAATTATATGAGCTAGAACTTCTTTGACTAGAAGAACTTGAATTGTATGAACTTGAGCTACGATTAGAACTTGGGGTATTAGAATAAGAAGATCTATTTGAATTTGAACGTACTGCACTAGAACTACTACTTGAACGACCGCTACTACTTCCGGAATTAAAACTTCCAGTATTTGTATTAGATGGACGTGAATAACTTTGACTAGGTGTAGCTCCTCCTCTACTTGCAGGTTGACGTGAATGTTGTTGACTTCCTACATTAGAAGGATTGCGAGAAGGTTGTTGTCCTACATTAGAAGTATTGCGAGAGCCACTAGTGTTTTGATTATAATTAGTTCTTGAGTTCAAATCTGGTTTATTATAAGTAGCTGGTTCTTTAGTTCTATTATCATTAGAAACTCGTCCTGTATTATTAGGTGTTGATGAACTTCCCTGAGGTTTTTCAGCATTAGGATCAACTTGTTTATTTGTATTAGGATCAACTTGTCTATTTACATTTTGATTATCAGTACGTCCACTTACACCTACTGGCTGTCTCACTGACACTTCACTCCTATTTAAATTATCAATACGACTAACATTACCTGTTTGTTGTTCTACAGGTGTTTCACCCTTATTAAAATCTGAATTCTCAATACGTCTGCCAACACTTACTGGTTGTTTTACAGATAATTCTCCTTTATTTGGTTTTAATTCATCATTTTCTACTGGTCGTGAAGGAGTTTTTCCACTATTATTATTTATAGATATATTATCAACTCTATTCAAGTCTAATTGCGCTCCAACTGGCTTATGTTCGACTATTCGTCCTCCTGAATTATCATCGGTTGGAGTAGTTACATTAGTAGGTTTATCTGCGACATCTAATCCGTGAACTTGAATTGCTTCATTACTTACTCTTCCTATATTATCAGGTTTATTCACATCTACATTATTATTTCCTGATGATCCTGAATCTGGTGTTCTACCTGAACCTGTGCCTGTGCCATATCCACCGCTAGAGCCTCGATGTCCGATGTAATAAGTATTATTGTCCACTATGTAATTAGAGTTACTTCCCCACCAGTATCCGTCCCAGTAGCCGTCGGTATATCCATGATTATATC
>DAONZU010000137.1:0-5602 GCA_035406965.1 Bacteroidales bacterium | reverse complement strand
AAGTATTGTCTGCATCTTGATACATAACTCCTAAATATCGTCTAAAACGCATTATATCAGTTGCAAATTTAGCTTTTTGTAATTCTATAGTTACAGTTTTATATTCTCCACTGCCTGTTTTTATCTTTGCAGCAAAATCAAAACGACAAACAACCAATTCTTCTAATTCTCTGTTTACATCACTTCGTTTAGCACCAGGTTTTAAAGAACGCTCTGTTGAAGCAAAATCTAAGTCAACAATCTTTTCTTCTATGATAGCTGATAAAAAAATCTTTGCAACCTTAGTATCACTCATCATATATTTGAAAACAGTATCGTATATGGGATTGGCTATGAACATAAAATTTATTTATTAATTTTCTATTATTACAAAATTAAAACTTTTCTAAGAAATAAGCAAATAAAAACAAAATAAGAAAAAATTTGTTGAATGATTTTTCACAACCAAAACCCTAAAATTATCTTTAGTCCAAAGTGATTAGCTTGTAATTTACTTCCATCGGTATAATTAAGGAATTTGCGACCATATTGCAGACCAAGGCATAAACCAAACTTATTTTTAAATGCAAAATTATAGCCTGGCTCAATAAATACTGCTTTATGGCTATGTTTATAAAAAACGTTTTTCAAATACAAGAATCCTGGTGAAATATAAAATCCTGTGGGAATATTATTTTCAAATTCGCCTCTGTGTATATATACTGGTAAACCTATTTCTCCACCCACACTAACTAAAGCTCCACCAGTAGTTCTAAAGCCATAATTTAACTTGGAAATAAGTCTTATGTCAACATTGTTTATTATTGGAATTTCTATTGTCAACGGAAGAACATTCATATCAAAAGCTCCAGAAGGATATTCTTTATTAAAATTTACAGAAGGATTTATTCCTAAAAACACGTGGTTTTGAGAAAACAAACAAAGTTGCGAGCAAAATAAAACTAAAATAAAAAATGTTTTTTTAATCATATCAATATCTAGAAAGGATAACCTATACCAAAATTCATTGTGAAATTTCTTAATCTAAAGTCTTTAAATGCCGAAAGCCATCTGTCGCCCTGTGCTAAACTTGGGTCGTGAATTGGAATTCCAAAATCAAATCTAATAACAAAAAACGAAAGATCGAGACGTGCTCCTAAACCTGTTCCTATAGCAATTTCGTTGTAAAATCTATATAAATTAAATAAAGCACCTGCACGGTTATCGTTTTTATCAACCGCCCAAATATTTCCTGCATCTAAAAACACTGCTCCATTTACAAGTGAAAATATTGGGAAACGATATTCGAGATTAAAAACAAATTTCATATCTCCAATTTGATCATAATTTCTATTTGGATTTGAATAAGTTCCAGGTCCTATAGATCTTACACGCCAAGCTCGTAAATCATTTGCTCCACCAACAAAATATTTTTTAATAAATGGTAGTCCTGAGGTAGCAGAATTTCCATAAGGTAAACCTACCCCAACAAATCCTCTGTAAACTAAACTGTGTTTTTCATCAAAAACTTGATAGTATCTATAGTCTAAATCTATTTTAACATATTGTGCAAATTCTAATCCCAAAAACTTGTATGAACCATCAACTGGTTCTATGTTTAAGCCTTTGTAAGCCAAGTAAGGCAAATTACCACTTGTTTCAAGATTTAACCAAAGGTATGAAAAATCGCGAGACTTGGTTAAACTTTGATTATTAAAAATAAAATTATAGCTAATAACTGAAAGTAGTTGGTCTTGATATGAATATTTTATATATAAATTTTCGATTTGTTTTTGAAATTCGGGATTGAAGTCTAAAATTTTAACAGAATATAACTCTATAGGATTTACCATATGAGTTATATAATTATTTTTGCCACCTTTCCACACATAACCAAAAGCGGATTTTGCAATATATCGAGTATAATCAGGACGTTGTTGATAGTTTAAAGACATTGTTATATGTGTTTTAGGAATATGGTTTTTCGAAAACTCATAATTATCCCAAAAAGGCACTAGTAGTCTAGGAATATGTACACCTAAGTCGAAACCATATTCTAAAGTGTTGAAAAATTTTAGCCTTTCTGTGTTTTCTTCCGCCTTTAAAGTTTGAAAAGAAAGCATAGCTTTAGCAGAAAACATTTGAGCTCTTTTTGCAATATTTTTATTATTATAAGTTATCGCTCCTCCCATACCAATATTTCCCGAAGTATTATTGCCTTCAAGCTCTAAAGAATAGTTTTGGCGTTTTAATGGTGTTAAATAAATATTTACATCTAAAAACTTTTCTTTTTGACTATCCAAAAACACATCTTCAGAAGCATTTAATTTTATATTTATTATCTTAAATTGCTTTAAGTTCGCAAGATGGCTATGTGTTTTCTCAACATTTACAATATTATATCTATCACCTAAATTTAAAAAACAAGACTGTAAAATTACTGATGGTTTTAATTGTAGTTTTTCTTTATAAAATAGATTTATTCCGTTTATATTTTGTTTGTTAAAAGAAGCCAAATATTGTTCCGTATTGTTTGCTGCTTGTTTTGGATCATAATCAGAATAAATGTTTATGTTTCTTATCGTTTGATAAATAAATCCTTCTGAATTATGAATATCATCTTCTGCAAATGATTTTCTCAATGAAATTTTTAAATCAACTTCATGCTCATTTTTAGTTGTATCAGCAAAAAAGTGGACATTGTTTATTGTAAAATAATAATATCCATTTGTTTTCATCATTCTCACTATTCTTTCTCGCTCAGATTGAAGAATATCTGTATTAAAATTTTTACCTACAGCAACTAAAGAATTGTCGCTATCTAAAGTTACGAGTTCCTTAACAAGTGGGTCTAAAATATCATATTCAATATTTTTTATTACCCAAGCTTCTCCTGTTTTTATATTGTATGTGGTGGAAATTTTCTTCTTTTTAACACTTTTTGTAAATTCTATTTCTGCATCATAATAAGATTGTGCTTTCAAATAAGAATACATATTAGCAATAGATTTTTCCGAAGCAAATTCATCATAAATCACAGGCTCTTCACCGAGATTAGAAAGCCAACGAGTAATATAAAATCTGTCTTTTGGTTTTTTACCTTTTGCTTTTCTTTTTGCATTTCTCTCATCGTCTTTTACTTTACGTTTTTCTTCTCTTAGCTTTTCTTTATCTTGATTTATACTATTATAAACCATCAAATAAAATCTAAAACCAAAAACTTTTTTGTTAGGTTTTTGTCGTAAGGAGCTTTCTAAATCTTCTTTATCAATATCAGAAGAACCTTCAATGTTAATTTTTGTACTAGCTAATAAATAATCTCCTTCAGCTACGTGTTTTGTTGACGAGCAGGAAAATGATAAAACAAGAATTATCAATACTAAAGAAGCCCAACAAAACCTTGAATTTATATTTAAAAAATCATTTTCCATTCTATGCAAATATAAAACAAAGTTTTTTACAAGTCAGAAAAATAATTGAATATAATTTTTACAATTAAATTTCTGCTATCATTTGTTTAAATATTTGTGTCATCTTTGACTCTGCTGCGGCTGCTACTTTTTGTACTTCTTCGTGAGTTACTTCAACAATTTTTCCAGGAACTCCCAAATCTGTAATTATCGACATTGCAAAACATGGTATTCCAAGATGGCGAGCGGTAATTACTTCTGGAGCTGTTGACATTCCGACTGTGTCAGAGCCTATTATTCTAAAATATTTATATTCTGATGGTGTTTCAAAAGTTGGACCCGTAGTTGCTGTATAAACTCCTTGGGTTACTTGTATTCCTAATTTTTGAGCTACTTGTTTAGCTTTTGCAATTAAATTTTTGTCATAAGCTTCGCTCATATCAGGGAATCTAGTTCCAAATTCTGGCTCATTTTTACCAATTAGTGGATTTGGCACTAAGCAGATATGGTCGGTAATTATCATTAAGTCGCCTATTTCAAAATCAGGATTTACTCCACCACTAGCATTTGATAAAAATAAGGTTTTTATACCTAAATATTTCATCACTCTAATAGGAAAAACCACTTGATCCATGTCGTATCCTTCGTAATAATGAAAACGACCTTGCATAGCAACAACATTTTTGCCACCTAATTTTCCAAATATTAATTTTCCACTATGCCCTTCAACTGTAGAAACAGGAAAGTTTGGTATTTTTTCATAACTCAAACTTGTTTGAATATCTATTTCTTTTACTAATCCGCCTAAGCCAGTTCCTAAAACTATACCTATTTCAGGCTCAACCTGAATATGCGTTTTTATATAACTTACAGTATCTTTTATTATTTCTAACATAACTAAAAATTTGATTATTAAATTGTTTAATATCTTCTTCGCTTCCCAATTGTTCCACTTTTATCGGGACGCAATATAACATTTTTTTTGCTTCTTCAGTAAAAAATTTATTTTCTTTAAGTTTTACTGCATCTTTTTCTGTTGTAACAATTAAACTAGGTTCTTTTGTATTTTTAAATTCTTTTTCAATTTTTATTATATCTCGCTTTTTAAAATTATGATGGTCGGGGAATTTAATGTGTGTTACACTTTTTGAATTTTCTTTAAAATAATTATATAAATTTGTATGTCTTGCAAGTCCTGAAAACAAAACCACATTATATTTTTTCAATTCAGAAATAGGTATAGTTTTTTTATTTTCGTTAAAAACTGATTTCAAATCTAAATAATTATATGTGGTAAAAAATAAATATTGATAAGGATAAACCTCAGATTCTTTAATCAAAATACGTTTTTCAATTGGTTTTAATTTATTTGGGCATTTTGTATAAACCACTATATGCGCTCTATGTGCAGAACTTCGAGGTTCTCTCAAATAACCTAAGGGCAACAAAAAGTCTTTATTAATAGGATGATTAAAATTATTAAGTAAAATTGATAAACCTGGTTTTACTTTTCTATGTTGAAATGCATCGTCTAAAATTATTAATTTTAAATCTGGGAATTTTGACATTAATTGTGAAATTCCCTTAACTCTATTTTCACAAACAGCAACAACCGCATTTGGAAATTTTTGTTTTATTTGTAAAGGCTCATCACCGCACAATAAATACGAATCGTCTGCTTCAACTAATCTAAAACCTCTAGTTTTTCGCTTATAACCACGACTTAAAACTGCTACCTGAAATTCGTCTTGTAACATTTCTATCAAAAACTCTGTGTGTGGTGTTTTTCCCGAACCACCAACAGAAATGTTCCCAACAGAAATTATTGGCATATCAAACTCATGTGATTTTAAAATTTTAGAATCGTATAAAAAGTTTCTAAACGTAACAATACTCCTATAAATCAACATTAAAGGAAACAAGCATACAATTTTCAATATTTTAATAAGTTCTTTCATGAGTTTGAAATGATAAAAATATAACATTAAAGTATAAAAACAAAATGTTAATATAATTTATTTGAAATTTTACAGCTAATTTAACAAATACGTTTTGATATTAATCTGTTTTGTCTTAACTTTGCACTACATAATAAAAAGAAAAAAAATAATTATGTTATTGTCAGATTATGTAAAAAAGATTCAAGAGTATTTTGAAAAGTACAGAAATGAAGAAGAAGCTGAGCCAATGTCAAAATACATGAGGTATAAATT
>DAONZU010000136.1:0-5615 GCA_035406965.1 Bacteroidales bacterium | reverse complement strand
GGAGCGTACATGGATTGTATGCTGGTAATTCCATTTGAGAAGTCGCCTTTTTGAGCAACAATTAAATCGTACTCAAATACATAAGTTCCTTTTCTTAGGTAGTCTATAAAAAAGTTCATAGCAGCATCTTTAATTTCTTGATAATAACCCAAGCTAGCTTTGTAGCGATAGCCCGAAATATAATCAACTGGCTCAAAACAAGATGCTCGCATATCTTTTAAATGAACGTATTCCATATCTCTATCAACGCGAATTTCTATTCGTACTTTTATTTTGTCGCCGAGATTTAGTTTATTGTCTTTTTCAATTGGAACTATAACAGATTTACCACCAAGTCTGCGTTCAACAAAAAGTTTTTTATTGATTTTCAATGCTGTTTCATCAAAACTTTTAATATTATCAAGTTGTTCAAAATATTGCCAATAAACCGCTCCCCACGAAACAGTATTACTGCTTTTTTCAACGCTAATATCAGCCCAATCTTTTTGAATTTGCGAGCCGTCCCATGCTTTTTTGAAATAACCAGTTCCGGCATCGGTTTTAATTTCTGGGTCATTAGCAGCATCAATATTCATAGAGCCAATAGTAATTTTTGCAATTTCATCATCAGCTAAAATATCTGTTCCGCGTAGTAATAGTGCATAAATTGCTTCAACAGTAGCTTTTGATGTTTTCCAATCTTGAGTTTGCTTTTGTTTTAACAACCAAACTTTCATTTCGTCAACAGACTCTAAATCGTTAGCAACTTCATCAAAAACTTCGATTAAAAGTGCTTGAGTTTCTATTGGTGCTTGATACCAGTAATAAGCTCTACCGTATTTCCAATACATTCCCATTTCTTCGTCGTGTTGAGCATGTTCTTTAAGAGAAGCTATAATTTTTTTAGGAGTAGCTGTTTTTTCATAACGATTTAGTGCAAGAGCAATCATTCCTTGCATATAAAAGTTTTTGTTAGTCCAATATTTTTCTGATTGTTCAATATAATAATTAAAAGCTTCTTTTGTTGCTTGTGGAATAGGAATATCTTTAATAAAATATGATCTTGCATATAAATAATGAATGTCCATATAACCTAAATGGTCATTTTTCATACATTCTTTGTCGCAATATTTTTTCATTTCTTTGTATGATCTGGCAAGTTCGCCGTCTATAAAATCTATGGCTTTTTTGGTCATTCCCCAAGTTTTGTTATCATTTTTCACATCGTTAACTCCTAATTTATCTAAATGACCTAATCCAGCAACAATATGTTGAGTTATGTACCAACTTTCGGGCATTCCATCAAACCAAGACCAGCCTCCATTGTATTTTTGTTGTTTAAGTAGTTTTTTTAGAGCGGCATCTTTTTCATAACTCATTTTGTTTAAATCAAAAAGCAGAGCAACTTGTTTTTTTCGAGTGCTTTCGTCTTGTGCTTGTAAAACCCAAGGAGTTTCTTCAAGTAACAAGGCTTTTAATTCTTGATTTTTTTCTAAATTAGAATAAAGCATATTGCTATCTTTAGTATTTCTCCATGTGTCGAAAACTCTTTTAATTTTTGGATTGCTATTAGCTATGTGAGAAGCTAAAGAATTTGCATAAAATCTTGAAAAAACTTGCTCTGAACATTCGCGAGGATATTCCATTAAATATGGTAAAGCCTGAACTGCATACCAAGCAGGATTTGAAGTAAACTCAAGAGTATATGAATGATGTTTTAAAGTTTTTGAATTATTATTTTTCATGCTAGCAAAGCTAAATTTTGTAATGCCAGCTTTGCGTACTGGTAAAGGCTTGGTTTCTGTAACAAGCATTCTGTTGCTAAGAACAGGAAAAATTCTTTCTTCACCGTCAGAATGTTCAAGTCCTTCGGCAATAATGCGAACGCCAATCATGCTGTACTTGTCGCTTATAGCAAGATTCCACAAAACAGTGGTATTTCCACCAGCCTTTACAGAAAAATCAAGTTCATTATTATTGTTTTTCAAAAATTCTGAATTTAAAACTTTTAAACTTACAGGGTCGTAAATTTCTATTTTAGCTTTTCCATTTATATCTTTTTCTGAGACATTATTAATTTTTGCGTTTAATTCAATTTTGTCGCCTTCTCTAAAAAAGCGAGGATAGTTTGGCATTATCATTAATTCTTTTTGGCAAACCATTTCTTCTGTAATGCTTCCAAGTTTTAAATCTTTTGTATGTGCAAAACCAAGAAAATTCCATCTTGTAAGACTTTCGGGAACAGTAAATTTAAGGTTTATATTTCCATCTGCATCAGTAACTAAATTGGGATAGAAAAATGCAGTTTCGTTAAAATTACTTCGTATTTGAACCTTTTTTCCTGCTTGGTTTGCAATTAGAACTTCGCTATCTTCCGCAACTCCAAGAACTGCACTTTCTGGCTCTGCACTTTCTGTTTTTACCATTATGTCGTCCATCATTTCTTGTTCGTAATCCTGGTTCATTGCTGATTGTGCACTAAAAGCTGGTGTTGCTGTTTTTCTTCTTGAGCCAGAGCCTCCACCTGAATAATAAGAATAACGATTTATATTAAATAAATTAAGTTCTGGCTCATACCAATATGTATATTTATATTGTTTGAAATAATTATAATCGTAGCTTGAAGAATTTGAAGAAGTAAAGCATTTATTAGACCAATTTGAGTAATAATGATAACTTGGAAAAATTGACCAATACCAAGAATTAGATCTAAAAGCATCTAAAGAAGCGTCGTACATTGAGGCTAAAAATTCTGCTTCGGCAGGCTTGTCGCTTTTATCTGTAATTTTTAAAGTCCATTCTTCATTTGAGCCAGGTAAAGTTTTATCTCTAAAACTTGTGAATTTAATCGACAATTTTTTATTTTCCCAAGGCACACTAATGTTTTCAGAAAAGCTATAAAGTCTATTGTTTTTGATAAACATAAGATTTATTCCCAAACCTCCTAAATAAGACTCGTCAATAGGAATTTCTATTTTTTTAACTTCTGAATTAATTTTTAATCTTTGTACTTGTTGATTTTCTCCTTTTTTAGTTAGTGTGTAAAATACTTCTACATTTTTATATGAAGAACCCAAATAAATATTTACGGTTTCGCCCACAAAAGCGGTATTTTTATCAACTTGAAAGAAATCTGTTGCAGTATATGGCATTTGTTTAGAGCTACTAGAATAAACAACAATATTTTGCACATCGCTTATTTCATTATTCCATTTATCTTTTGATTTTAAAACAATACGATAAACTCCTGCTTCCCATTTGTCAGATCCATTTAGTTGTATTTTATTAGTGTTTTCAGTATTTATATTTGATTTGAATACAGACTTTTCAGTTTCCCAATTTTCAAATTTTGTTTCTGCTTCATATTCATATCCCGGATTTTTTGAATACCACTCTTCTTTTGAATATAATTTATTGTCAACTTCATCTAACATGCGTTTTGCTAACAATAATTTTGGGTCTTTTAGTTTAAAAATTTCTATATCAACTTTTGCTGGCACAGAAACTCCTTGAATATTGGTAGTCTTGATATTTATACTGTCTAAATTTGCTTTTTCAATAATTCCAGAAAGATTATGAGAAATAGATAAAGCTTTGTTTGAAACATATACATAGCCCGAAGTTTGCTGAGTTTCTCCGTTTATGTCAGTAACAAAAACCTTGATTGTATAATTATAATAAATATACTCATTTATTGTGCTTTCATCTTCGGGTATAGCTTTAAAATTAATTTCAAATTTTCCATTATCATCAAGTTTTGTTTCACCAAAAGCAATTTCCTTTGAAGAAAAAGAATATGGCGAATATCTTCTCCAAATTGGATTACGCACAACAGAATATGTAACTTTAGCATCTGTTAAGGCAGTTCCTGCATAAGTTGTGGCTTTGCCTTGAGCTTTAATACTATCGTTTACTCTATATTCGCCTTCAACAGGAAGCATTTTTACTTCAAAATTTGGTCGTTTATATTCTTCTACTTTAAAGCTAATGCTTCCATCGTTAGTTTGAATTGAAAAATTTCCAGCAAGAACATCTAAAGGAATTGTAAACGAGCCATTAAAACTTCCATATTCATTAGTTTTTACAGTAGTTTGATAAATATTTTGGTGATTTACATCGCGTACAAATAAACTTGTTGAATAATTTGGTAAAATTTTAGCTTCTTCGCCTTTTTTTTCAATGCAAATTCCTTTATAATAAACAGTTTGTCCAGGTCGATAAATTCCTCTGTCAATAAAAAATTTAATTTCTATTTGACTTTTTTCTTCATGTTTTCCTCGTGAATAAACATAAAAACTTTCAGATAAATAATCATCATTTTTACTTACATCAAAACGCAAATTTGAGTAAGAATTTTTTTCCGAGATATTTAAAGATATTTCTCCATTTTCATCAGAAAATTTTGTACTAACCAATTTGTCAACATAATCTCGCTTAATGTGCGAATATTCATTTTTGTACATTTCAACTTTTGCTCCTTTTACTGGTGAGCCTGTTTTTCGATTTAAAACATAAATTTTAGAAGTTGAATAATCATCTAATTCCGTTAGTGCTAAGTCTGATACAAAAATAGAATTAGTAGAAATATAGTTTTTTTCAAAATTTAATTCTGGTTCAGCATGAAGAATTATATAGTAAAAGCCTTTTGGTAAGCCATCAACTAAATAATCAGTGTAATGAGAATTGTAGTCGTCAGTTTTTGGCAAGTCTATTTCTTTGGAATTTACAACAGTTTTAGAAGATTTTATTAGTTTTTCATATAATTCTTTATTGTAAAATTTTCTTTCTAATGTAAGATATGTATTGTAATCAAGCGACAAGATTGTTAAATAAATTTTATCTGTATTTTTATAAGAAATTCTTAATGGAAAATTATCTTCACTACTTACAATTTTTTCAGAAGTAAACGACAAGTTAAATTTTTCTATAGTGTTTTTTAAATTTTCACACTCCGCACTATACAAAGTATCTGGATATGATTTAAGAGCTTCATCAAGTAAGGCTATTGCTGTTTTGTTATAATCTTTATATTTGGCAGTTGTAGGATTTTTAAAGTCATATTGCGAAGCCAAATTAGAATAATAATTGGCTATTTTATAAGCAGTAAATGTAGATTCGGGATTTTTAGAGTGTTTTTTATGTAAATTTTCTACTGTTGTAAGCCATAATTTTTCTTTTTCTATTGAATTGAAATTTCTTAATACAAAATCTAATCTATCAATATCAACCATTAAAAGTGATGCTAGGTTGTCGTTTTTATTTAATTTTACTTCTAGCCAATCTTGATATATTTTCAATACAGAATAATTAAAAGATAAAGAATCATAATCAAACTTAATTTTTGTAAAATCTTCAGCATCATTAAAAAATGAATTGTTTGTAAATTTGTCTTCATTTTGAGCAGAATTGTCATAGTAATAATATCTTCTATACTGACCCGTACTCGTTAATCCTTTTATTGCAGAATGAGCAACGAAATCGAGTAAAGTTTCGAATTTTGGCATTGAGTTTTCCGCATTAATTATTATCTCTTTATAGTCTTTTATTGGTATATCGTTTAAAGATTTATCTATAGCTAGCAAATAGTTTTTTATAATTTTATCTTGAAATCTTGTTTTGTCCCAAGTTTGCATATC
>DAONZU010000135.1:0-5743 GCA_035406965.1 Bacteroidales bacterium | reverse complement strand
GAAGCAAAACTAATAATTTTAAAAATAAAAATTAAGAAACAACTAAACTTATTTCTGTGAATTAATTTAGAAAATTAAAAAAACAGAAAAGTTTAATAAAATATTTTATAATTCAATAAAATGTTATATTTTTGCAACTCGAAAAATTTTAAAAAATTTATTAATTAGAAAATTGTAAGAATTATGATTAATCAGTACGAAACCGTTTTCATTGCAACTCCCGTTTTGTCTGAAGCACAGATGAAGGAAGCGGTTAACAAATTTAGAAGAATTATTACCGACAACAACGGTGAATTAATTCATGAAGAAGATTGGGGCTTGAAAAAGCTTGCTTACCCAATCAAGAAAAAGTCAACAGGTTTTTATTACTTGTTTGAATTCAGATCTGAAGGCGAATTTATCAACAAACTTGAAACAGAGTTTAGACGTGATGAAAGAATTATGCGTTTTTTAACCTTTAAAATGGACAAACACGCTATTGCCTATAGTGAGAAAAAAAGAAAAATGAACAGCAAAACTGCTGAAAACAAAAACGAACAAAATCAAAAGGAGGCGTAATTATGGCACAAAATGATATTAGATATTTGACACCACTAGCAGTTGAAGTTAAAAAGAAAAAATACTGTCGTTTTTTAAGAAATCGTATAAAATATGTAGATTATAAAGATCCACAATTTTTGAAAAGATTTTTAAACGAACAAGGAAAAATATTACCACGTAGAATAACCGGAACATCATTAAAATTTCAACGTAAAGTTGCACAGTCTGTTAAAAGAGCAAGACATTTAGCATTACTACCTTACGTTACAGATATGATGAAATAAAATTTGGAGGACAAGAAATGGAAATTATATTAAAACAAGACGTTGATAATCTAGGACATAAAGACGAAATAGTTAATGTAAAACCTGGATATGCCAGAAATTATCTTATACCTCAAGGTTATGCAATTATGGCTACCGCTTCTGCTAAAAAAGTTCATGAAGAAAACATGAAACAAAAAGCACATAAAGAAGCTAAACTTCGCGAAGATGCTGAAGCTGTTGCAGAAAAAATGAACGGTTTATCATTAAGAATTGGAACAAAAACCAGCTCTACTGGCAAAATTTTTGGGTCAATCAACACTGTTATGATTGCCGAAGCTCTTGAAAAAGAAGGCTTTAACATTGAACGTAAAAACATAACTCTTAAAGGCGAAGCCATTAAAGAAGTTGGAAATTACGAAGCTAATGTAAAAATTTACAAAAACATTAAAGTTGTTGTTCCTTTTGAAGTTTACTCAGAAGAATAAAAAAATAATGTGTCTATAAAAAAAGGCGAAACAACAAAAAAGTTTCGCCTTTTTTTTGTTTGATTATATATTATGATTACTCTTTTACAAATCTTTGAACCCCAGTTTCACCATTTTCTGCTGATAAGATAATTATATAAGTTCCTGAAACTAATTCCGAAATATTTATTTCACTATTTGGGAAAGCTAAATCTGTGAGTACAAGTCTTCCATTTATATCAAAAATTTTCAAAATAGCTTTTTCAACATTACAATTTATGTTTAATACTTCTTTTGCAGGATTTGGGAAAACTCTAAATTCGATATTCTGAATTTGTACATTTTCAAGCATTGTAATATCATTTGGATAAATGCTTGTTTCGGTAACAATAAAGTTAACATTATAAGTTTGGTCGCTAGTAGTTTGCGTTTCAAATGCTATATAATTTTGACATGAAAGATTGGTTACAAAAGCCTGTATATTAGCATTGTCTGGAATATTATCAAAGTAATATTGACCATTATCACTAGTAACGCTTACTCCAATAATTTCATTTATGTCACTATTTTTTAGTATAACAACCATATCTTCAATTGGATTTAAACCCTTACTGTTGTTACTACTAGCTCCGACAATACCTTGCATTGTGTTTGAACCTTGACTTTCTGTTAATAAAACATGATGCAAGCTAGCAAAAAACACTGTTCCTTCTTCTATTGGAATACTTATAGCGTCTTCATGCACAACAGCATCTTGATAGTAAACATGTTCAGCTACGTTATAATTTTCAGGATATTGAACAAATGAACCTAAATAATAATCGCCGGATACTAAACCCGCAAACACAGCTTGTCCATTAGCGTCTAATAATTGCTGGTCCATTAAAACTATAACTTCGTTTTCTGTAATATCTATTTCTGTTTTATATAATTTAACGTTGACATGCTCAGCCGGGAAATTACTTGCAGGCGTACCAAAAGTTACATTGGCAACTATTTGTCCTAAGTTACCACTTACTTGGCTTGTAAAATTAGCAATTCCTTGTACTAAATAACAATTATATTGATTACGACTTAGCACTTCATAGCTTCCAGCTGGGAAAAAACCACCTAAACTTAACATAGAACCAGTTCCATTAATTAGACCTGTATATGGTTCTCCTCCTAAAGTAGCACAATATTTTGTTCCAACTTCACTAGTTTCTAATATTATACTACCGCTTGTACCTGCTTGTAAAATTCCGTCTTCTGGATTTTGTAAAATCACAACTTGTTCAGGATATGGAGCAAGTGTTACTTCAAGCTGCTCAATATTATCACAACCAGTATAAGGTGATGTAACAGTATGATAATATGTTCCTGCTTCAGTTATCTCAGTTCCATAAAAATCATATACATCACCTTCACAAAGATTGTGGTTAGTTAGCGTAGTATCAACTGACCAAACATAAAACATAATACTATCTCTATTTACACAAGAATGGATATCTGTACCAAAAACAGTAATTATAGTAGATTCGTAAAGAGTAACTGTAATCTCATTGCCAGTTTCTTCAGTTGACCATAAATAAGTTTCTGCTCCATCAGCAGTAAGTGTAAATGAAGTTCCAGGACAAACATACTCATTATAATCATAATCTGGGGTAGTCACACTAACTCCAGGCATAGGATATATGGTAATAGTTTTTGTAATATCGTCTGTATAATATCCAGTAGAAACAATTAAACTTACTTGATAATCGGTTGGAACAGCAAAAAATGGACTAAAAACATAAGAAAAAGTTGGTGATCCCTCGCTTACTACATTCCCATTAACTTTCCATACGTAACTGCTTCCGGCAGGATTGTTTGCTGCTGTAAAAAAACAGTATCACGATAACACTGATTTCCAGTCCATGTAAAATCCGCTACAGGAAGCTCAACGCCTTCTGGTAAGACTTCTATTTCCAAAGACGTATCTGTATATTGTGTAACAGGCTCTTGTGTACCTTCATTATTGACAAAAAGGGTAATTGCTAATGATAAAACATAAGTTCCAGGTGTTGTAGGCGTTCCTTTTAATTGAACGCAATAACAAGTAAGAGGATTAGTTACATCAAACATTTCTTGACTTTTACACCAAGTTATTCCTTCGGGTAAATTATTAATTGCATCTATTCGCATAGATGAGAATGGATAATAAGGAGAACCTTCAGGTGGAACAACAGTTACGTTTTCTTCATAATAAGAATTTGCTATCGCAAATGCAAGCTCTTCAGGACATATACTTCCGTTTTGATTGTAATTCGCAAGACAAGATTGGTCTGGAGTACAAGGAGGGTCGCAAATTTGAGCATTTAAAGAAAAAGAAAACACCAAAATTGAAAAAGTAAAAATTAGACGTTTCATAAGCTTATATATTTTAATAGTTAAATCATTACCTCTTTACACCAATTCGTTGACAATCAGCCAATCTCGCAACTTGAGCTATAAACATTTAATTCCAACGCTTAAAAATCCCCTTTATAACTCTCTACAAATATACAACTTTTTTTAATAATAGAGTAATTATTTTGAAAAAAATTATAATGAAAAACATTTTATGTGCTCTTACTTTGTAAACTCAAACTAAAAGTTGGACTACCAAAAAACTGCATAAAAAAAATGGCTACCCAAATTGATAGCCATTTTCTATATTTGCAAACTATAACCTAATACTTAATCAACTTTATCACATCAACTTTTTCGTTTCCATAAACTTTTATGTAATAAGTTCCACTTGCAAATTCTGAAATTTCTAACTCATTATTCAATTCTGTGATTTTAAAACTTCTAATTAGTTTTCCATCATTAGAATATATTTCGCAAGTATTATAAAGTTCTACTTCTGGAATTAACATATTAAACTTATCAACACAAGGATTTGGGAAAATTTCAATCTCATTTGTATTGTTTACAAGCATAATATCAGAAATAAGTGCGAACTCAACTTCTATGCTAGCATCTTCAGTAACATTAGAGAATAAGTAACTTTCAGGTGCTCCTTGATTTTCGCCGTTAACATAAACAGATTTTATATAATATTCTTCATTTGCAGAAATAACAAAAAGCTGATTTGCACCACAGTCAACTTCAACTTCTCCAGAAGGAGTAATACTTCCGCCCTCGTTTGCACTAGCTGTGATTACAATATTTTTTTCTGTAAAACTTGCAAATATTTCTAAATCTGATTGCACATTTTCATAAACAAAAGTATTACCCTCAACAGTTTGTACGTTACTATTTATTGTTAATTCATCTAATTCATAACATTCGTCTGGTAAAATATTTATAGTTAAATCATCACCACAACCTATACTAGAAGCATGCGTAATACTGCCTCCTGCACTTGTACTTGAGTTAACAGTATAAGTTATTTGATTAAATGTAGCAGAAATAGTATGATTTGAATCTACATTTGTAAATGTATAAGTACTTACAGCTCCAACAGAGATTCCATCAACAATAACGTCTGCCAGTACATAACAGTCATCAGGTGTTATTGTAAATGTTTTATCATTTCCTTCAATTACTGCTACACTTCCTGCTGGGCTTATGCTTCCACCATTTGAAGCTGATGCTGTAATTGTATAGTTATTTAATACAACAACAGTCGCACATGCTGTATTAGTACATTCTACACCATCATAAACAGTAGCAACGCAATATTCGTAAGAACCACCGCTAAGTCCTGATTGTGTATATGTTAAATCTGTAACTGTTGTCTGTAAGTTTCCATCTCTGTAAATTTTATATCCTGTAACATTGCCTGAAGCTGATGCAGTCCAAGTAAGAGTAACAGAACCTGCTTCACTTGTTGCTTCTAAATTGCTTACAGCCAAACAACTATAGTTAAATGTTGCAGAAATTGTATGGTCTGAATTTACATTATTAAAAGTATAAGTACTTACAACTCCAACAGAAATTCCATCAACTAAAACATCAGCAATAGAGTAATTGGTGTTTGGTGTAATAGTAAAAGTTTTATTTGTTCCTTCATTTACTACTACACTTCCAGATGGATTTATGCTTCCTCCTTCACCTGCTGATGCAGTAATTGTATAAGTATTTATAACAGTTCCTATATTTGCACAAGCTTGTGATGAAACACAATCATCAGCATAAATTGCCTCAACACAATATTGATGTGAACCGCTAGTTGCTTCTGTATATGAAAAATCTGTAGTTGTGCTTGTACCTATTAATGTATTATCGCAATAAATATTATAAGCAACTGGTGCTTCAGTTGGCATTGAACCATCACCAATATAAATATCATCAACACAGAAATAATATTGATTACTTGAATTACAATTTATAGCAACATATTTTGCATCTGCAGGGACATTATAAGAATATTCTGTCCATTCAAAAGGAGCTGAGTTTACGGTTTCTAACACATTAGTAAACGCCGCTGCTGTATTTGTAGTTGTTGAATAAGCAACTCTAAATGAT
>DAONZU010000134.1:0-5778 GCA_035406965.1 Bacteroidales bacterium | reverse complement strand
TAAAATCTTGAAAGGAGTCGTACGCTCATTGAGCGGAGCCGAAATGAGCGGAGCCGAAATGAGCGTACACTTTTAACACTTCAACTACGTTAAGCGAAGCTAAATCCACGTGAGCGAGGGTTAAATTCGAGTGAGCAGAGTGAGCGAAGCGAACTCTACGAAGCAATAGACGCGCCAGCCACTTTTAACTTTCGACTTTTAACTTTTAACTGAATTGTTTTAACTTTTAACTGAATCGTTTTAACTTTTAACTGATTTTTTTAAATTTGCAAAAAACAAAAAAATGAAAGATAAGGTTGTAATAATAACAGGAGCATCGTCTGGAATTGGCAAGGCTTTAGCAATAGAGTTTGCAAAAAAAGGAAGTAAAGTTGTTTTAGCTGCTCGCAATCCTGAAAATTTAAACTCAGTTTTAGACGAAGTTAAACAATACAATACTGAGGCAATCGCTGTAGTGGCAGATGTAAGTCTTGTTGATGATTGTGAGAATTTAGTTAAAAAAACAATAGAAACTTTTGGCAAAATAGATATTTTAATAAACAATGCAGGTATTAGTATGCGTTCTATGTTTTTAGATACTGACTTGTCGGTTATGCACAAACTTATGGACACAAACTATTGGGGAACAGTTAATTGCACAAAATTTGCCTTGCCATATTTGGTCGAGCATAAAGGAAGTTTAGTTGGTATAATATCAATAGCTGGGTATTTAGGTTTGCCCGCACGTTCGGCTTATTCGTCATCAAAATATGCTATCAGAGGCTTTTTAGATACTATCAGAGTTGAACATTTAAAGTCTGGATTGCATGTTTTGGTTGCAGCACCTGGTTTTACGGCTTCTAATATAAGAAAGGTGGCACTTCTCGGAGACGGAAGTTTACAAGGAGCAACACCACGACAAGAAGAAAAAATGATGACTGCCGAACAGGTAGCAAAAAAAATATATAGAGCTATTGTAAAACGAAAACGAACTTTAATATTAACTTTTGTCGAAGGTAAATTAGCAGTGTTTTTATCAAAATGGATACCTGGGTTGTTGGATAAGTTAAATTATAATCACATGGCTAAGGAAGAAAATTCACCATTAAAGTAAAAAAGATGAAAAAAATAAAAAAAATAGCACTCGTAGCACACGATAATTGCAAACAAGAACTCATAGAGTGGGTAGAGTTTAATTGGCGACTTCTTATTCAAAACGATTTAACCTGCACAGGAACAACAGGAAAATTGATAGAGAAAACCTTAAAAAAATGTATGGAGCAAAACTCAGAAGAAAAGAAAATAGACATTACAAAATTAAAATCAGGACCTTTGGGTGGCGACCAGCAGTTGGGAGCTTTAATTTGTAATGGAGAAATAGATGTGCTAATTTTCTTTTGGGACGCTTTGCAACCACAACCACACGATGTAGATGTCAAAGCATTACTGCGATTAGCAACTTTATATAATATAGTTTGTGCTTGTTCTCGATCAACAGCCGATTTTGTTATTTCTTCACCATTGTTTAAAGAAAATTACAAGCCTACAATAAACGAACAAATCAATGACTATAAGAATAGAAAGTTGAGATAAGTTCTAAGTTTTAAAGCATTAGCCAGAGCTAATTATTCTAAAAAATAAACTCTTAATAATTTTTCATGTTTTAAAGCAAGAAATTAATATCTTTTTCTTATGTTTGTAGCTTTATTGCTTGACTAAATAGGACATGATTAAACTAAAACAATTAGCAATCAAATTGCTATTTATTTGGGGCTTAGGTTTATTAGGTATAACTCAATCTTACTCACAAGTTGTGGATTTAGAGACTCTGATGCAATTAGACGAAGACACAAGCAAACTTGAAATTTTATCTGGGCTAAAAGTCTCGGGTTATTTTCAAGGGCAGTTTCAGTACGGAGAAAAAGATGCAGATTTGGGAGTAGGAGCACCTAATACTGATGTAACAGAAGATTTTAATCGTATCGGTATTCGCAGAGGTCGTTTAAAATTTACATACGAAAAACGCATCGCATTAGCAGTATTGCAATTTGATATGACTGAAACTAGTATAAGAGTGAAAGATGCGTATATGCAATTTAATGATTTAAAATATTCTCAAAGTTCTCTTAAAGTAGGAGCTTTTTATCGCCCTTTTGGTTATGAGGTATCACATTCTTCTTCGTTAAGAGAATCGCCAGAACGAGCACATGTTATTACTACTTTATTCCCCGAAGAAAGAGATTTGGGAGTAATGCTAACTTTACAAGCAAAGAAAAGCTCTGCATGGAGTATTTTTAAAATAGATGCTGGTTTGTTTGCAGGCAATGGCGTTAAAGCAGATATTAAAAATAAAAAAGACTTTATTGGACGTTTTTCTATAAATAAAAGTTTTAAAGATTATTTAGGAATAAGTGGCGGCGTTTCTTATTATAATGGACACGTATATCAAGGCACAACAGATGTTTATTCTATGTATGATAAAATATTTATACCTAATAGTTCTATGGCTAATATTGGAAAATATGCAAAAAGAGAATATATAGGTGTAAATGCTAAAATTGTAGCAATCACCAAGTTGGGAATGTCTTCTATTACTGGAGAATTTATTGCAGGAGTACAGCCTGGAAGAAAAGATGGCAGTAAAAGTCCAAATAGTTCAACTGTCGGCAGTACAGATACTTATATCCGAGATTTTTATGGTGCTTATGCTTGTTTAGTTCAAGATTTTGGAAAATTACCCTTGTCAGCAGTAGTGAAATATGAATGGTATGACCCAAATAATAAAGTCTCAAAAGACGAAATAGGCTTGTTTGGAACTGGCATAGGAGATGTTTCTTACAACACTTTAGGTTTTGGTTTAATATGGAAAGTTAATCCAGATATAAGAGCTACTGTCTATTATGAAATGGCTAAAAATGAAATATCGCAAAATCTTAGCAATTTCGAAAACGATATTGAAAATAATATTTTTACCCTTAGACTTCAATATAAATTCTAAACTGTAACAGGATTGTAACAATAAATAAAGTCTTATGTAACATACTGAATATACTTTTGTTTAAACTAGGAAAATAATTATTATATTGATTTAAAATAACTACATTTGTAGTGTGAAACAAAATTTTATGAGTAAAAATATTTTAATAGTTGATGATGATCTTAGCATTGCTGAAATTTTAGAGTTTAATCTCAAAAGTGAAGGCTATGATGTAGAAACTGCTGTTTCGGCAGAAGAAGCTTTAAGTAAAAATCTTAAAAAATTTCATTTAATACTACTAGATGTGATGTGGGTGGAATGTCTGGATTTAAAATGGCAGAAAAAATGCGAGAAGATGGCATTTCAACACCAGTTATATTTTTAACAGCAAAAGACACTGAAAATGACATGCTTACAGGTTTTTCTGTAGGTGGAGACGATTATATTGCAAAACCATTTTCTATCAAAGAAGTTATTGCAAGAGTAAGAGCAGTTTTAAAACGAACAGAAAAACAAGATAAAACAGATAGTAGTGAGAATAAGTTGGTTTATGGAAATTTTGTCATAGACTTTAATATGAAAGAACTCAGCATTGATGACAAAAAAATTCCATTGACAAAAACAGAATTTGAATTATTGTCTCTACTTGCCCAACATCCAGACGAATTATTATCTAGAGAAAGGATAATAAGTAAATTATGGACAGATACACCTTATGTAACAGAAAGAACTGTTGATGTGCATATAACACGAATGAGAAAAAAACTAGGAAATTACGCATCAGTAATTTCAAATAAAATAGGATACGGATACAGATTTGATGTAAATGAATTATAAGCATTAGCCTAAATGATTGAAAATTAACTAATTATAATTGGCGTGAAAATTTTGAATAAATGAAATTAGATTATCGACAAAGGCTATTTCTATATTTTGGTTTGTTGTTTACACTCTTTACGGTTGGTATTATTATATTTGAACAATTTAGAGAAAAAAACTACAAAACTCAAGGTCTAAAAGAAAAATTAGAAACCTATACAGATATTATTCAAGTTGCTATAGAACATTCTCACGACAGTGTGGCTCCAGTAATTAATCAGTTGCAAAATCTATTGCCACAAGACCTTAGAATAACAATTATCAGCGAAGAAGGAAAAGTGCTGTTTGACAACTCCATCAACGACTACATAAGCCTTGATAATCATAAAGATAGACCAGAAATTCTAGAAGCACTGCAATCAGGAAAAGGCACAGATATACGCGTGTCAGAATCTAACAAGCAAAAGTATTTATATTTTGCAAAAAAAGCAGACGACAAGTTTATACGCGTAGCTTTACTTTATAATATTAAACTTCAAAACTTTTTAAAACCCGATAATGCTTTTCTGTATTTTATTATTTTGTTCTTTGCAGTTTTTATTTTCTTTATTCATGTAACTACTAAAAGGCTTGGAAAAACTATCAAGCAATTGCGAGATTATGTTTTAAATTCTGACAAACATGATCTTGATAAATTAAACTTTCCTAATAATGAAATCGGCGAAATTGGAAGCAAGATAGCAGATAATTATTTCAAGCTAAAAGAGAGCCAAAAAACTGTTTTAATGGAAAGACAAAAACTTTTGCAACATATTCAAGTTTTAGAAGAAGGAATTTGCTTTTTGTCGCCTAAGCATGAAGTGGAATATCACAATGGCTTGTTTATTCAATATCTTAATATAATAGCAGATGAGGCTTCTAGCGATGCTTCTATAATTTTAACAGACGAAAACTTTAGTGAGATACAAGATTTTTTATCTCAAGATGAGGAATCTTATTTTGAAAAAATAATTAGCAAACAAGGTAAAATATTTGCAGTAAGAGCCAATCTTTTCAAAGATGGAAGTTTTGAAGTTATTTTGAGTGATATTACAAAAGAAGAAAAAACAAGACGTTTGAAACAAGAAATGACAGGAAATATTGCTCACGAACTTCGTACACCAATTACAAGCATTAGAGGATATTTAGAAACTGTCTTAGACCAGCCATTGAGTGATGAAAAGAAACAGTATTTTATAGAGCGTGCTTTTCACCAAACTATTGCTCTTTCAGAAATTATACAGGATATGAGTTTAATTACAAAAATGGAGGAAGCTCCAAATTTGTTTAATTTGGAAAAAACAAATATTGTACAACTGCTCGAAAGAGTTAAGGAAGACCTTAGCATTAGACTAGTTGAAAAGCATATTGAGATGAAATGGCAAGTGCCAGAGCAATTAGAAATTACAGGAAATGAAAATTTGCTTTATTCCTTATTTAGAAATCTTACAGATAATGCAATCAGATATGGCGGAGAAAATATGTGCATTAATGTGAGCATTTACAACGAAGATGCTGACTTTTATTATTTTTCATTTTACGATACTGGAATTGGTGTAAAAGACGAAACCTATTTAAATCGTATTTTTGAACGTTTTTTCCGCATAAGCGAAGGACGAACACGCGACAACGGCGGTACAGGATTAGGTCTGTCTATAGTAAAAAATGCAGTCTTATTTCATAAAGGAAATATAAGCGTGAAAAATAGAAAAGAAGGCGGTTTAGAATTTTTATTTACTTTGAAAAAGTGATAGAACTGCCTGAAAATCAATCATCTACTTTTAGTTTTTAACTTTCAACTTTTAACTGCCAATTAACTTAGGCGTAACAACTTTGTAATATTCAGACACCAATTTTGCAGCGAAAATAAAACTAAAAAATTGTTTTTGTGGCAGATAAAAAAATATTTTTCCTGAGTTCCGCACTTTTTTGGGACACCAAAGCTAATCCGTTGTTAATCAGCG
>DAONZU010000133.1:0-5792 GCA_035406965.1 Bacteroidales bacterium | reverse complement strand
AGTTGATGAAGAAAGACTGAAAATGATTTGTGCTTAGGTCGAACTCACGTTAATTATTAATAATTTAATGTATTTTATTTATAAAATAATAAAAAAAAATTATATTTGCAGTTTATTTATAAGTGTCTAATAATAAAATATAATTATGAAACAGTTTTCTCGAAGAATAATTACTATAAAATTGTTTGTTTTTGTACTTTTAATAGCAATCTCAACTCCAAGTTTTTCGGCTAAAAAAACTTCAAATAACAAAAAATGGAAACAAGCAGAAGAATTGTTGGTTAACACTAAATATTATGATGCAGGAAAAATTTATAAAGAAATATTTGAAGTTGAGCCTAATAATTTTAATTGTGCTTATAAAATAGGTTATTGCTTATTAAGTTCTGAATTAGAAGTGGAGCAAGATATAGAAAGTTCTATCTATTACCTAAAAATGGCTTCTAATAATGTTAATGAGAAATATAAAAATTCTTATTCAGAAAAAAAAGCTCCTGTACTTTCTTGGTATTACTTGGGTGTTGCTTATCGTTTGAATGGAGACTATGATGAAGCTGTAATAGCTTTTAAAGAATATAAAAAATTACAAAAGAAAAAGGAGAAAAAATTTTTATCTTCAATAAATGTAGATAGAGAAATTCAAACATGTAAAGACGCTCAAGAAGAATTTGATTATCGTAGAATGCGTTTAGAACCAATCCAAATTGAAGGTGTCGAAGCAGGAAATTTACGCTGTCCTGTCTTAGCAGAAGGTGCAAATAGATTAATTTTTACTAATGGTAAAAATAATGTTTTCCCACCTGATATAAATTGGAGAGCAACAACAGATGTAGTGAAATTAGATGCTGTATATATGGCTGTTAGAGATAATGTAGGCGGAAGTTTTCATTCACCACAATCTATAGAAGCAGATTTGCAAATTAAACATCCTCATGTCCCTGTTACAGTTACTGCTGACGGGTCAGAGCTTTATTTAATAGTTGATAAAAACGATAATGGTAATATTTTCATGAGTAAATTTGAAAATGGAAAATATCAACCAGCACAAAAAGTTAAAAAACTTAATACTCGCAAATGGGAGTCTCATGCTTCTATAACACCAGATGGCTCGCGTATTTATTTCACTAGTATGCGAAAAGGAGGATATGGCGGTTTAGATATTTGGTATAGCGATAGAGATGATGAGGGAAAATGGAAAAAACCTGTTAACATGGGCGAAAACGTAAATACAAAATATCACGAAGAAATGCCTTACATAATGAATAATGGAAATGCCTTGTACTTTAGCTCTGAAGGACATACAAATATTGGAGGTTTTGATGTGTTTTACTCTAACTATGATAGTCAATCTCAATCTTGGAATAAAGCTGAAAACCTCGGCTACCCATTTAGTACATCAGGTAATGATATGGGATATATTATGGAAAATGGAGAGGTTTTTGCTTTTTGTCCTGTTAATGATAATAAAAGAAGAGAAGGTATAGGAAATTGTGATTGTATCTCGCTTGTACACGAACTTGTGCCAGAGTTAGCTGAAATTAATGGAATAATAAAATTAAGTCCTGAAGATGAAGAAAAATTAAAACAACTGCAAGTGAGATTAGTAGATAGTGAAAATAAAGAAGAACTTGCAAATACAAAAGTTGATGAAGAAGGAAAATTTGTGTTTGACAATGTTGAAAGAGGTAAGTATGATGTAGTCGTTTATTTAAATGGTGAACACAAAACTACAACTCAAATTGAAGTTCCACAAGACGGTAAATGGGATATACTAATTGATGAAATGATTGTAACAACTGACGACCAAATTGCTGACCAAGAATCGCAAGAAGAAACTAAATCTGTTATATATGTAGAAAATGTATTTTTTGATTTTGACAAATATAATGTTAAGTCTCAATATAATTCTGATTTAGACAAATTGGCAAATTGGCTTAATGAAAACCCTGAGGCAGAATTAAAAATTTCTGGACATACCGACCATTATGGAACTGAAGAATATAATATGGGATTGAGTAAAAGAAGAGCTGAATCAGTTCAAAAATATTTGTTAACTAAGGGCGTAAAAAAATCTCAACTTGTTATAACTTATCACGGAGAATCACAACCACTAACAATAGATGTTGATGACGACACAATTAGACATCTTAATAGAGTAGTATTATTTGAAGTTATTAAACAAGGCAATCCTGTGCTAATGGTGAAACCTGTTATAGTGCCTGAAGGATTTGAAGTTAAAAGAAATATAGTAATGCTCTAGCTTATTTTGTGAAACGCTTTTTGTAGAGAAAAATATCTTATTGAAAGGATAGTATAATGGTGTTTTATAAAAATATGTTTTCGAAAACTTTTTATTTAGCTTTATATCATATTAATTGATTACATTTGCATATATGAAAGATAATCAAAAAATATTAAATCCAATAAAACGTGAAGAAATATCACAGGGTTTGGGTACAAATAAAAATCGTAATTTAGTTTTATACAATGATGATATAAATAGTTTTGATTATGTAATTTCTTGTTTAATAGAAATTTGTGATCATGATTTTGTTCAAGCTGAACAATGTGCTTTTATAACACATTTTAAAGGAAAATGTGATGTTAAAAAAGGCGATTACAAATCATTAAAACCTTTGAAACAAAGCCTTGTGAGCAAAGGGCTCAAGGCGACAATTGATTAGAAATCAATCAGATATTTTTTTTAATCTTATTATTCTGTTTCAATTCCATTAACTGTCATTAAAAGAAAATCAAGACTTTTATTATAGTCTAAGTTTTCATATTCCAAACCTAATTTCCTTATGTTTGCATAATAATCTTTAAGGTGATTATAATAATTTTTTTCTAGTTGAATTGATGTTGCTTTTTCGCCAATTTTTTTCATTAAAAACCACTTTTCAAGCAATCTTGCTGTACGTCCGTTTCCATCTTGAAAAGGGTGAATTTTTACAAATACGAGATGGCAAAACGAAGCATAATAAAATATTTCGAAAGGATTCAAATCGGTATTTATAAGTAATTCAATATCGTCAAAAAGTTTGTTTAATTCTGTCTTTATAATTTCAGGATTTGCTGCTATATATTCAATTTGGTCATTGCTATTAATTACAAACATTGGATTTGTTCGGATAAGTCCTTGCTGACTTTTGGGCAAAAGATTAGAACTTAAAATTGAATGTGCTTTTTGAATGTTTTTTAATGTTATTCTTTTATTTTCTATGAAATCATATGCAGCATATAAATCATCAGTTTTTTTTGTGTAGTTAGGTTTAAACTTTACTTTTAGAAACTTATGTTTGAAAAAACTATCGAAATCAATGTCTTCTCCTTCAATTTTAGAAGAATAAACCGAAGATATAGATTTGTAAAATTGAAAATAATCAACAGGAATTTCAACTTTTTTAATTTTCTCCAATTTTTCTAATGGAGATTCTTTAATCACTGATATATATTGGTCAAGCAACTCAGATGTTATTATTTTAAATTCCATAAATCTTTTGCAAAGATAGCTTTTCGTTATGAAAATTGTTATGTTATTTCTTATCTTTAGGTTTTAATAAATCAACACTACGTTTTACAAACTCACTAAGAGCTTCGCCTTTTAGTAAATTGTTAGAAAGTAAAGCCAAATCAAATAGTTGAGAAATAATCTTTTGATTTTTGCCAAAATCTTTATATAAATTTCGTTTTTTATTTTCTAATTCAGAAATTTTTGATTCTAATTCTTCGATTTTTTTCTTGTCTTCTATAGGCTTATCGTCTTCGTTTTTAATATTTTTGAGTTTGTCTTCTATTAAAGATTTTTCTGAATTAAAATCATTTAATTGAGAATCAATTTCTAAGCGTTTTGAATTGTTTTTCTTTTCAATTTTAGAGCTTAAATCAATAATAGTTTCATGATTTGTATTAATAATTACTTTGTAATGGTCAGGCAGTTCGCGGTAATATCCTGTTCCTCCACCCAATGCCGACATATCTTTCATTCTTCTCATAAATTCATCGCGAGTAATTAAAACAGGTAAATCATTTCCGCTAATATTTTCTGTACTAACCCAATACTTCATGTCATCATCAACAGTTCCTTGGAAAGCCCACCTTAAATTTTCTTGTTCACGCTCGCTAAGAACAGACTCTATCTTATCTTCTTTTCTAATTAAGTTGTCAATAATGTCGGAATCAACACGAACAAAACGAGAGTCTTTAAATTTAGTTTCTAATGTGTTTATAAAATGAATATCCAATTGTCCATCTAATAAAAGTACATCGTAATTTTTTGATTTCGCAGTTTTGATGTATGAAAATTGCTCTTCTTTATCTGTTGCGTATAGGTAAATTAAGCTTTTGTTTTTATCAGTTTGTTCAGTTTCGATTTTAGTTTTGTATTCTTCGAAAGTAAAATACTCATTATCAGTATTTTTTAGTAGAGCAAATTTTTCTGCACGTTCGTAAAACTTTTCGTCAGAAATCATTCCGTATTCAATAAACAATTTTAAATCGTCCCATTTAGTTTGGAATTCTTCACGATTCTCTTTAAAAATGTCAAATAATTTATCTGCAACTTTTTTTGTTATATGTCCAGATATTTTTTTAACATTTGAATCACTTTGTAAGTAAGAGCGCGAAACATTTAGTGGAATGTCAGGCGAATCTAATACTCCATGTAATAAAGTTAAAAACTCTGGCACAATGCCTTCAACCGAATCTGTAACAAAAACTTGATTACAGTATAGTTGTATTTTGTTTTTATTAATATCTAAATTTGATTTTATTTTTGGAAAATATAATATACCAGTTAGATTAAAAGGATAATCAACATTTAGATGTATGTTGAAAAGTGGTTCGTCAAAACTTGCTGGATATAATTCATTGTAAAAGTTTTTGTAATCTTCATCTTTTAAATCTGTTGGTTTTTGTTTCCACAATGGTTTCGGATTATTTATTATATTATCTTCATCGGTTTCTTCTTCTTTGCCGTCTCTCCAAATTGTTTTTTTGCCAAAAGCTATAGGCGTTGGTAAAAATTTACAATATTTGTGAAGTAATTCTTCAATTTTATTTTTCTCAAGAAACTCAAGAGATTCTTCGTCAATATGTAAAACAACATCTGTTCCTCGTGTCTCTTTTTCAGTTTCAGATATTGTATAGGCAGGGTCGCCACTACATTCCCATTTTACAGCTTTTTCGTTTTCGCGGTAAGATTTAGTAATAATTTCTACTTTTTCTGCAACCATAAACGATGAATAAAATCCTAATCCGAAATGTCCTATAATTGCATTTTCAATGTTTTTATACTTATCTAAAAAGTCGCCAGCACTCGAAAAAGCAATTTGGTTTATATATTTATCAACTTCATCGGCACTCATCCCAATTCCATTGTCGCGAATGGTTAATGTCTTGTTTTCTTTATCAACCATAACTTCTACCTTAATATCATCAGCATCTCCTTTGTAATCACCCGAAATAGCTAAAGTTTTTAATTTTTGAGTGGCATCAACAGCATTAGATACTAATTCTCGTAAAAATATTTCGTGATCAGAATAAAGAAATTTTTTAATTATGGGAAAAATATTTTCGGTAGTTACACCGATATTTCCAGTTTTTTGCAACATATCTTATAAATTTTAATTTAATCGATAATCTATGGTCAAACTATATGCCATTAGATTTTTGCTGACAAAATGTCATAGGTTACGACAATATGTAGTTTGTTATAATTAAAAATGCTAAAACAAAGGTATCTTAGCCCCCTAATTCATCGGACAAAATTATAGTTTAAAAAATATAATTAA
>DAONZU010000132.1:0-5850 GCA_035406965.1 Bacteroidales bacterium | reverse complement strand
AAATTTTTTAATCTGAAACTTAGTGTTATTAATTGAAAAAATTAAAACTATGAAAAAAAAATCACTTTTCATTTTCACTACTCTTTTGCTAAGTTTTTCAAGTTGGGGACAAAACCTCGTGCCAAATCCTAGTTTTGAGGAGTATCATTATTGCAACGATGTGGCAATGGCCAAAAATTGGACAATAAATATAAATAGTGCAGATTATTATCATTCATGTGCGTTACACACTTCAGGAGTTTCTATCCCATTTAATGATAGAGGGTATCAATATGCCAATAGTGGAGATGCATATTTTGGTTTTTTCAGTTATGCTATTAATATAGTAGGTGATTATGTTCCTGAATATTTTGGTTGTAAACTTAATAATGAATTAAGTATAGGAGAAGAATACTATTTTTCTTGTAAAATTAATTTATCTAATTATTCATCTTGTGCAAGCAATAATATAGGGGCATTATTTTTAACAAAATTTAATGCAAATGTATTAGCTGTAATAGATGGTGATACGATCTATGATATATTTAGTGAAGTTCCACCTAATTCGTATTTTACCAATTTTTCTCATATAAATTGCACATCTATTGTTACCGATACGCTGAATTGGCAAACGATTTCAGGTTCATTTATAGCTGATTCGGCTTATAGATATATGATAATTGGTAATTTTTTTGCTCAAAACCTAACAGACACTTTGTTATTTAATGATGCATATAGCCTAGCATATTATTATATTGATGATGTTTGCCTATCAAATAATCCTACATTTTGCGAAGAACCAACACAAATTATTGCGAAGCCTAATGATGATTATAATATATCAATATTCCCCAATCCTGCAGAAAACTATTTTCACATAGAAATTGATGAAACGACATATAAGAAAAAACCTAAAATTGAAATATATACTGCACTTGGCAAACTTGTGCACAAACAACAATTAAACGAGATAAACACAAAGATTAATACAACTGGCTTAAAATCAGGAGTTTATTTTATCAAAATTTACATAAACAAACAACAATTTGTACGAAAATTGTTTATTAACCATTAAAAATTAAAACTATGAAAAAAAAATCACTTTTCATTTTCACTACTATTTTGCTCAGTTTTACAAGTTGGGGACAAAACCTCGTGCCAAATCCTAGCTTTGAGGAGTATCATTTGTGTCCAGATACTAATTCTATGACGCATTATTCAACAGGATGGTACGTCATGAGTCCAACTCCAGATTATTTTAATTCTTGTGCAACTTTTAATTGGTTTTCTGTACCACATAATATTGTTGGCTATCAAGAACCTTATGATTCTGGAAATGCTTATGGAGGATGTATAATTTATGCAAAAGATACTGAAAATATAATATTTAATTATAGGGAATATTTTGGAATAAAACTTATAGATTCGTTAATAATAGGACAAACGTATTATATAAATTTGAAAGTAAGTTTAGCTAATCATTCAAATTGTGCTTCAAATAAATTAGGAGTTTTGTTTTTAACAAATTTTGAATATAATGACCTATATTACCCTATTACACCACAAAATTTTGCACATATCTATAGTGATAGCATTTTTACAGATACTTTAAAATGGACAACATTGTCTGGGGTTTTCATTGCAGATTCAACTTATAATTATGTAGTATTCGGTAATTTTTTTGATGACAATCATACTGATACAATAAGATTAGGGGAAGTTTCTACAATATTTAATTTTACGCCTTCATATTTTTGCTATTATTACATTGACAATATATGTATATCATCTGTACCTAATTATTGTGATAGTTATATTTACACACAAAATCCACCAATTATAGAAGAAGAAATCTCAATATATCCTAATCCTGTGAATAAAGATTTATTTATTCAAATTCCTGAAATATACAAACGAATAAAAATAATAATATACAATGCTTATGGAAAAACAATTAAAGAAAAAAATCTACAAAGTGAAAGCTCCTCCATAGATGTCTCTAACTTGAGCCCAGGGATTTATTTTATTCAAATTCTTACAGAACAAAAAAATTATATTAAACAAATTATTATTAATTAAAATTAAAATCATGAAAAGAAAATTTATATTAAGTATCATTGCCATAATAATGATGTCAATGGTTTTTGGACAGAATGTGCCATGGAAAACTAAAGGCAATTCAGTGGGTCGTAATAACTATTTAGGTACCAATAATAATCAATCGTTAATTATAAAAACTAACAATCAGAAACGTATGCAGGTAAATAATTCAGGTGGAGTTGAGGTAGATGATTTTTTAAAAGTTAACGGATATGTTGAAACAGACAGTTTGTATGTTAAAGGTTCGTTGATTATAAGTGATAATGATGGTAGCTTTTATTTTGACCCAAATATAGGTTGCGACAGGTTGCGAGTCAGTACTGGAAATTTTGCCATCATGGGGGGTTTTAATTTACCATCACCTTGGGGCTTACAACTTGTCACTTCATTTGTAAATGTTGGAATAGGGACACAAAATGCACAGTCAAAACTTCATTTATTTCACCCTTCAGGAAATGTTTTTATTCAAGCTACTCACAGCCTTACAGGAGCCTCCGCCACTGATGGCTTTTTGGTTGGCATTGCTGCCAATGGAACAGCGGAATTAAAACAGCAAGAAAATCGAGATATGTTGATGTTTACTGGAGATGGTTCTAACAATCATAGCCGTGTGGTTATCAAAGGAGAAACTGGAACAAATCAAGGTTTTGTAGGCATAGGACCAGATTTTAGTGATCCACTATCAGTATTGCATATAAATGCTAGTGAAATGACAACAGGCAAGGTTTTTCGCACCAATGGTTCTGCTAAAGAGCCAAACATGTGGCAACTTTTTACAGGAATGACTTATAATAGTTCTACTGAAAAGCTTAGGATTTTTACTACAACAAACACTAATGAGGCAAATGGTACTTTACAAAATGATCAAAATATAACCTTACAAGCAACTCAACGCGACATGATATTTAATGCAGGTGGTGATGGAAAAGATTTTGAGCGTATGCGTATTCTTGGTAAAGATCATGATTTATCAAATATTTTTCCTTGGTATGCTACAGCTCGTGCAGGAAATGTTGGGATTGGCACGCCTCACCCACTATGCATGCTCCAAATAGGCGGAGAAGCTGCTTCAATTGGTGGATGGAGGGAGTGGATGGATATAGGGACATATTATGCAAGCAAAACCGGTTTAGACAATATGTATGTAGGGCTAAAGAACAGAAATTTTGATATGCATGATGCTATTATTAATTGGGGAAATAATCCTCTAACCAATCCAAACACATATGATCGTTTGAGGTTCGTTTTTACAGCAAGTCATGGTTCATACGTGCCTGCAAGCGGTGAAGAAGGACTTGAAATTGCTCGTATGGTTTCTAACGGAACTAATGGATTTATGGGAATAGGAGATTTTTTAAGTATAAATGAAGAACCAACTCACACTTTAGATGTTATTGGAAATGCACGTATTAGAGAGGTTCCACAAGGAAACTTTAACAAAGCATTAGTTATTGATAACACTGGCGTATTGCACTGGAGAAATTTTGAAGGAGGAACTGGAACGTCACTTGGAAATGTATGTGGCGACATTGCAAATTACCTTTCAGACAATTGGGAAATACCTCTTAATGGTTATAATTTTGTGTTCTCAGGAAATAATGGTGATGGCAATAGTGTTGGTATTGGAATAGAAAACTGTTTTCCAGAAGCAAAATTAGATGTGCTACAAAAGTATGGTAAAGTTGGTATAAAGTCTGTAATAAACACAGAAGAAGAGCAAGTATATACAACAGGAATTTGGGGAATATCTGAAAATACAAACAAACAGTGTGGGGTTAAAGGAGAAGCGATTAATGGTGAAGACCAATGTGGAGTTGCTGGCTATGCTATAAGTAATATAAATTCAAAGAATATTGGTGTTTATGGAGAAGCAATTAGTGATGATTCGAATGTTGGTGTATGGGGTCGTGCGCAGTCAACAACAGCCTTTGAAAATCATGGTGGACGTTTTCATGCAGGTTTTGCAAATTATAACTATGGTATATTTTCTAAAGCAATGGGTTCAGCAAATACAACTCAAAATGTGGCAGGATTTTTTTATATTCCACACAATAATTTAGGTGCTAATAATTATGGAATTTCATCCTATGCTCCAAATGCTTCTAACTGTTGGGCAGGTTATTTTGATGGTAATGTGCATATAGAAGGAAATGTTACATACTCAGGTGATGTTACCGATGTCTCAGACCAACAATTTAAACAAAATATTGTAGATTATAACGGCGCTCTTAATAAAATCAGAGATTTAAGACCTGTAAACTTTTATTTTGATACTGTTAATTATGACCTAAATTTTCCAACCAAAATGCAATATGGTTTAATAGCCCAAGAAGTAGAAACTGTTTTTCCTGAACTTGTAAGCGACCAAATTATTCCTGAAAAATTTGATACTGCAGGCAATATTATTTCTGAAAGCATTCCCTACAAAGGCTTAAACTATATGCAAATTACACCTATACTTATTCAAGCGGTAAAAGAATTAGACGAAAACGTATCTGTATTATTAAAAATGCCAGAAGTACCAGAGCTAATAGTACCACACAATAACATTAATGTAAAATATGGAACTAAATTAGATTTTAAATGGCATAAATCTGAAAATGCACAGTATTATATTTTTGATATTGCTTTTGATATTGAAATGTCAGATATTTATTATTCAAAAAATACAAATGACACAATAATAGGATTTGATTTTAATTTTAATACAGACACTACGCTTTATTGGGCAGTAAGAGCAGCTAATTCAAATGGAACAAGCGATTATTCGGAAATAAGGTATATCAATTATTATGCCGGTTTTCCAAAGACTAGAGCACAATCTTTTGCAGAATTATCAGATATTAATATGAAAACAGATGTTGAAAATATCGAAGACGCACTTGCAAAAATAATGGCACTTCAAGGAGTTAGTTTTAGTTGGGACACAATAAATAATCCAAATCGCAATCTTTCAGATGGCACACATCTTGGTTTAATAGCACAAGCAGTTCAGCCAATACTTCCAGAAGTTATAAGCACAGATGTAAATGGTTATCTTTATATTGATTACAGTAGCCTTGTTCCTGTTCTTATAGAGTCGGTTAAAGATTTAAAATATATCAACGACAGTTTAAATCAAAGATTAAATAATTTAGAAAGCCGTTTAGATATTATTGAACAACTTCTATATGAAGATATGGGAGATATGCAACTAAAAAACTCAAGTGAACCTGCTTTCCAACAAGAAGTAACACTCGAAAATACAAAAGCTATTGTTCTTAATCAAAATGTTCCAAACCCATTCAAAGAACAAACAACTATCAGTTTTCAGATACCTGAAAATATTGTGTCGGCAAAAATTGTTTTTATAGATAATTTAGGTACTATTTTAAAACAAGTTGAAATCAATGACCGAGGTTATGGCGAGTTGATAGTATATGCACACGATTTAAGTGCAGGACACTACACTTATTATCTTGTTGCTGACGGCAACACAATAGAATATAGGAAAATGATTCTTTCAAAATAATTATAAAAAGTAAAATTAATTTTTTCATGATTTAAAAGTTTAATTAGAAAAATAAGATAAAAACCCCGAACAGTAAATAAATTGTTGTTCGGGGTTTTATTTAAAATATAGAGCACATTTCACCTGTTTTTCAGCCTTGCAACACCCAAGCACAACAAATTATCTGATTGTCAGAGACTTAGCTGGTGTTGCAAAAAGTGCGGAAAATAGAAAAAGATATTTTAAACGAGATGAATATTCATGCAACAATTCATATAGAA
>DAONZU010000131.1:0-5969 GCA_035406965.1 Bacteroidales bacterium | reverse complement strand
TCAAAATTTTGAGACCAAGCAGCTTCTGCTTTTAAGGTTTGTCTTTCCATCTGTTTTTCTATCATCCTAGTATCCTTTTCTATGTTTTTACAAGCTATGTTACTAGGTGCTTGTATAGCTTGAGCCATTGCAAACGATGCAAGAGCAACAAAAGCCATCAAAAATGTAAATTTTTTCATAATTTTAAAATTTAAATTAATACTTATTTTATTTTCTTATTCATTACAATATTAAAAAATATCAATTACAAAAATAATGTTTTTTTTTTATATACAAAAATTTTTATGCTTTTTTTTCAAAAAAAACTCGAAAACTTTAACAAAACTCGCATAAGCGCTAGTTTTTGCCAATAAAAATCCTCGTTTCCCATCTAGAAAACCAAGTTTTATAATATACATAGATATAAATTTATAAATTGGCTTTAAATAAAGCATAAGATATCCATAATTTTTTCCATTTTCAAAATCTTTTTGTGCCATTAATTTTGCATATTTAATAGTTTTTTGCTTATGAATTTCTTTGCTTTCGTAAGTAAAATGCAACAAATTTCCTTTTAAAAAACATTTTTTTGGAGGCTGAGAAAACACAATTTTCTCGTGTATTTTCCCTTCCCATTTTCCATAATTTTTATTCCAAATTCTATATTTTTTATCGGGATACCAACCACCAAACCTAATTGGTTTTCCACAATAATGATTTAAAAGATTAAACCCATAAAATTCATTTTCTCCAAATTCAATTTTTTCAATAGACGAACGTAATTTTTCAGAAATAACCTCATCTGCATCTATAGATAATATATAATCATATTTTGCAAAAGAGTTACCATAATTTTTTTGAGAGCTATAATCATCAAAATCTCTTACAAAAAATTTAACATTATATTGTTTACAAATCTCTTCTGTTTTATCTGTTGAACCTGAATCAACAACAACAATGTCATCGGTTAAAGTTTGTAAAGAATGTAAACATTTGCCTATGTTTTTTTCTTCGTTAAGAGTAATTATAACTGCACTTAGTTTTAGCATTTTTTACTTCAAAAATTTTATTTTACAAAAATAATAATCTAAATAAAATAAAAAAAATTTACATTTATATAATTAAAGCTAAGCACATATTTTTTATGCTATTTGCTCAAAAATTTCGACCTTTTGAACTTTAAAACTTTCAGCTGTCGTGTCCTATAGACAAACTTTTGATAAAGTGATGAAAGTTAATTTGCCACTGCCAACACCCTAGATGCTCGCTCAAACACCCCAGATGCTCGCTCAAACACCCCCCCAGATGCTCGCTCGGATTTGCAATCCGAGTGCATGGTAATGTTACACTCGGATTGCAAATCCGAGCGAGCGGGGAGGATTGCAAATCCGAGCGAGCGGGGAGGATTACAAATCCGAGCGAGCGGAGAAAATAAAAAATTTTACATTTATATAATTAAAGCTAAGCATATATTTTTTATGCTATTTGCTCAAAAAATTCGACTTTATGAACTTTAAAAACTTTACTAACTTTAAAAACTTATTTTGTAATTTAAACAACATAAAAAAAAATTTTTTTTTTACATCTATTATAAGTATTTTTGGAAAAATTTTAAAAAAACATAAAAATACGAAATTATGAATAAAATTATCACTGTTGAAGAAGCCGTTAAAAAGATAAATGATGGTATGACAATAATGATAGGTGGTTTTTTAGCTGCTGGTTCTCCCCATGCAATAATTAAAGGATTAGTTGAAAAAAACGTAAAAAACTTAACTCTCATTGTTAACGACACTGGTTTTGCAGATAAAGGAATTGGTTTATTAATATCCAATCGTCAAGTTAAAAAAGTAATTGCTTCGCATATTGGTACAAATACTGCTACTTTAGAGCAATTTAATAATAAAGAATTGGAAATTGAATTTGTTCCACAAGGTACTTTAGCAGAACGTGTTAGATGTGGCGGTGCTGGTTTGGGTGGTGTGCTTACTCCAACAGGTTTAGGTACTGTTGTAGAAGAAGGCAAACAAGTTATAAATGTAAATGGCAAAGATTATTTACTAGAAACTGCTTTACGTGCTGACGTTGCTCTAATTGGAGCAAGCATTGCCGATGAAAGTGGAAACTTGTATTACAAAGGTACTACTCAAAACTTTAATCCGCTTATGGCAACAGCTGCAGACCTTGTAATTGCTGAGACTAAAGAAATGGTAAAAATCGGCGAAATTGCAATGGAAAATGTTCATACTCCTGCTTTATTCGTTGATTATATTGTAAAATCTTAAAAAAAAGAAAATATGAAAACTACATCTATGATTAGACTAAGAATGGGCACAAACGATGCTCATTATGGTGGAAATTTAGTTGACGGAGCAAAAATGCTTCAACTATTTGGAGATGTTGCGACTGAACTATTAATTATTAATGATGGTGACGAAGGTTTGTTTGTTGCTTATGACAATATAGAATTTTTAGCTCCTGTTTATGCTGGCGATTTTATCGAAGCAACTGGCGAAATAGTTAGCCAAGGAAACAGTTCTAGAAAAATGGTTTTTGAAGCAAAAAAAGTTATCAAACCTCGCACAGATATTAGTGCTTCTGCTGCTGACTTTTTAGAAGAACCTATAGTGGTTTGTCGTGCTAGCGGAACTTGTGTTGTTCCAAAAAATTGTCAAAGAAAAAATAAATAAATTATTATGGATAAATTAATTATTACAGCAGCAATATGTGGTGCAGAGGTTACAAAAGAACATAACCCAGCTGTTCCATATACTGTTGAAGAAATTGTTAGAGAAGCAAAATCGGCGGTTGATGCTGGAGCAGCTATTGTTCACCTTCACGTTCGCGAAGACGACGGCACTCCAACTCAAAGCAAAGCAAGATTTAAAGAAAATATAGACGCTATTTTAAAAGCATGTCCAGAAGTAATTCTTATTCCATCAACTGGTGGAGCTGTTGGCATGTCGCCTGAAGAAAGACTTCAACCAACCGAATTGCCAATAGAAATGGCTACTTTAGATTGTGGCACATTAAATTTCGGCGACGAAGTGTTTGAAAATACTCTTCCAATGATGAGAGCTTTTGGAAAAAGAATGATAGAAAGAAATATTAAGCCAGAATACGAATGTTTTGAAATGGGACACGTAGAAGCGGTTCTTGATATGGTTAGAAAACAACAATCGCCTGGTGCACCTTTACATTTTAACTTTGTACTTGGCGTTCCAGGTGCAGCAAAAGCAACTATCAACAACTTAGTATGGATGGTAAATGCTATTCCACAAGGTTCAACTTGGTGTGCTACCGGAGTAGGAAGACACGAGTTTCCTTTAGCAGCTCATGCAATTGCAATGGGTGGACATGTAAGAGTTGGCTTCGAAGATAATCTTTACCTTGAAAGAGGAGTTTTAGCAAAATCAAATGGCGAATTAGTTGCTAAAGTTGTAAGAATGGCTAAAGAATTAGGACGTGAAGTTGCTAATTTTGCCGAAGCAAGAGAAATTTTAGGTTTAAAACAAAAATAAATTTTAATTAATTTTTAAATATATGCAAAAAAAAGGAAATAAATATGGCTTACATAGAGTAATTGAGCCAATAGGAGTATTGCCACAACCAGCAAAAAAAGTAAATAATAATATGGACGAAATATGGGATAACGAAATCCTAATTGATGTTCAAACTTTAAACGTTGACTCTGCAAGCTTTACTCAAATTAAAGAACAAGCAGGTGGCGACAAAGCCAAAATTGCAGAAATAATGCTTGATATAGTTGCTAAACAAGGTAAACACCGCAATCCTGTAACAGGTTCGGGTGGTATGTTACTTGGAACAGTTGAAAAAATTGGAGATGCACTAAAAGACAAAATTGACCTTAAAGTTGGCGATAAAATTGCAACTTTAGTTTCTCTTTCTTTAACTCCACTTAGAATTGATAAAATTAAAGAAATACGTCCTGATATTGACCAAGTTGACATAGACGGAAAAGCAATTTTATTTGAAAGTGGTATTTACGCAAAAATTCCTAATGATATGCCAGAAGGTTTAGCTCTTTCTGCTCTTGACGTTGCAGGCGCTCCTGCTCAAGTTGCTAAATTAGTAAAACCCGGAGATACAGTATTAATTATAGGTGCTGGCGGAAAATCTGGAATGCTTTGCTGCTACGAAGCTAAAAAACGTGCAGGCGTAACTGGTAAAGTTATAGGCATAGGACATAGCGAAAGAAGTACAAAACGTATTATGGACTTAGGTCTTTGCGACCATGTATTTTCAGCAGATGCAACACAACCAGTTCCTATTTTAGAAAAAATTGAAGAACTTACTAAAGGCGAAATGTGCGATGTAACAATCAATAACGTGAATATTGAAGATACTGAAATGACAAGTATTCTTTGCACAAAAAATAGCGGAACAGTTTATTTCTTCTCAATGGCAACATCATTTACAAAAGCAGCTCTTGGAGCAGAAGGTGTTGGAAGCGACGTAACAATGATTGTAGGAAACGGCTACACCAAAGGTCATGCTGAAATTACTTTGCAAATTTTAAGAGAAAGCGAAAAACTAAGAAAAGTTTTCAACGAATTGTACGCTTAATAGATGATAAAATATTAAAATACAATAACTTTGGCACAAATCAGTGTCTAATATAAGACATAAAAATTAAAATAAAATGAACGAAGGAAGAAAAAAAATGTTTCCAAACGCAACAGATGAACAATGGAACGATTGGAAATGGCAGGTGAAAAACCGAATCGAAACTTTAGACGAGTTAAAAAAACATATTAAACTCACTAAAGAAGAAGAAGAAGGTGTTGCCAAGTCTTTAAAAACATTAAGAATGGCAATCACACCGTATTATTTAAGTTTAATTGATCCAAAAGATAAAAATTGCCCTATACGCAGGCAAGCAATTCCGACAGGAGCTGAAACTCATCAGTCTGCTGCTGATTTGCTTGATCCATTAAGCGAAGATGAAGATTCTCCTGTTCCTGGTTTAACACACCGCTATCCCGACAGAGTTTTATTTTTGATTACTGATATGTGCTCAATGTATTGCAGGCATTGCACTCGTCGTCGTTTTGCTGGACAAACAGATAAGGCTAGCCCAAACGATAGAATTCAACAAGGTATCGACTATATCGCAAGAACACCACAAGTAAGAGACGTGCTTCTTTCTGGTGGCGATGCTTTAATGGTTTCAGACAAAATGCTTGAATCTATAATTCAACGTTTAAGAGAAATTCCTCATGTTGAAATTATTAGAATAGGAACTAGAACTCCTGTTGTTTGTCCTCAAAGAATTACAGACGATTTGGTGAATATGCTAAAAAAATATCATCCAATTTGGCTAAACACTCATTTTAACCACTCAAAAGAAATTACTGCAGAATCTGCTGAAGCTTGTGCTAAATTAGCAGATGCAGGAATTCCTTTAGGAAATCAATCCGTTTTGTTGCGTGGCGTTAACGATTGCGTTTACACAATGAAAGAATTAGTACAAAAATTGGTTAAAATTCGTGTTCGTCCTTATTACATATATCAATGCGACCTTTCTATGGGACTAGAACATTTTAGAACTCCAGTTTCTAAAGGAATAGAAATTATTGAACATTTACGCGGACATACTTCTGGTTATGCTGTACCAACTTTTGTTGTTGATGCACCAGGTGGAGGAGGAAAAACTCCTGTTATGCCAACTTATATAATTTCTCAAAGTCCAGGCAAAGTTGTTCTTAGAAATTTTGAAGGTGTTATTACAACATACACAGAACCAACAGATTACAAAGAAGAATGTTGTTGCAAAGATTGTAAAGAAAAAACTAAAAACGAAGGTGTTGCTTCATTATTAAGAGGCGAACAGCTTGCGTTAGAGCCTAAGGAGCTTGCTCGAAAAAAACGATTCTAAAATATAACGGTGTTTCATAAGTGTCAAACTGCTACATTGAGTTAAAAGTTAAAAGCGATGCACTGAACGTAGTTGAAGTGTTAAAAGCGAT
>DAONZU010000130.1:4572-6001 GCA_035406965.1 Bacteroidales bacterium | reverse complement strand
ATTAGTTCATATCTAGTATATGCAAAGTTTGATACCATATTAAATACCCAGAAAGCAGATTCTAATGTGAAGTCCATTAAATCTCCATTTCCAACTGCGTAAGGACGTGGTATTTTTGTGATAGTAGAATACATTGGCACATAAACAGTAAATCCTGCGTCATCAACTGAGAACCAATTTATTGCACCAAAAGCATCAGGTAACCAGCTTCTTAGTTGAGCTATAAAAGAGAATCCAGTTTGTTGAGTTGCAGTTGCTCTTTCCATTACATAATCTTCTCCGTCAACGCTCCAAGTCATTGGTCTCCAACGGTAAGGATTTCCGTAAGGTCCAGCACCAATATCGTTTCTCATATCTAATTCTGTTCCTTCTAGGTGGTCTCGCATAAATTTGAACATATCAATTTGAGAAATTTTTTTATCAGGTTTTATCCATAAAGGCATTCTGTTAGTTGCATATCCGTGAGCACCACGTTTGATATGACCTTTAGCATAATCCCAATATTGATCCATTCCAGATTTTACAGCATTAAAGAATGCCCACACTCTTATTTCGCAAAAACGAGCTCCACCAAAATCAACAGGTGCATAAGTGTCAGAAAAACTAAATTCAGAATCTTTGCCATCAAAATATTTCATTTCGCGTGCAAAACTGATAACATCTTTGGAGTTAAAAACTGTTTGTTTTGGATTAAACCAATCGTTTTTCTTTTGGTATTCGAAAGTTGTAATGCGTGCTTGATTTGCATGAGCGCTAACATATCCATCAGGAATAAGAAGAGCTACCCAAACTGCACCTTTTTTACCTTCGCCTTTACCTATTAATTCAAGTATCCAAGCTTCATTTTTATCACAAATAGAAAAACTTTCGCCAGTACTTGCATAACCGTGTTCTTCAACTAAATCGGTAAGAATTTTTATTGCTTCTCTAGCTGTTTTTGCTCTTTGCAATGTTACGTAAATTAAACTTCCATAATCCATAATTCCATTTGGAGTACCTAACTCTTCACGTCCAGTAAATGTTGTTTCTGCAATAGAAAGCTGAAATTCGTTTACATTTCCAACAACATTATAAGTTTGTTCCACTTGAGGAATTTTTCCTAAATATTTACCAGAGTCCCATTCCCAAATGTCTAACATTGTTCCTTTAGGATATGTTTTTGCGGGCCAATGATATAATTCGCCATACAATACGTGGCTGTCTGCTGAATAAGAAACCATTACAGAGCCATCTGTTGAAGCTCCTTTAGTAATAATAAAATTTGTACAAGCATAAGAGTTTAAACTTGCTAATAGCAATAAACTCATAGTAATTCCAATAATTCTTTTTACCATAATCTAAAGTTTTAAATTTTTACAAATATAATTTTTTTACTCGAAAGTAAAAACTTTAAACAGAAAGTTTTTAATATTCCCACTTTATAAACTTT
>DAONZU010000130.1:0-4472 GCA_035406965.1 Bacteroidales bacterium | reverse complement strand
GGAACTTTATAAACTTTTAACTTAAGTTCCTTGATTTATCGCCTTAATAGGGTCAAGTTTAGCAGCTTTGCGAGCAGGAGCAAAGCCTGAAACTATTCCAACACAAATAGAAATTAGCGTTCCTGACATAATATTTCCAAAACTTAAAGCTAAGTCTAGTGGCGTTAGACTTCGCGCAACAGCGGTTAACAACCATACTAATATTAATCCTAAAATTCCGCCAACTAAGCTCAAAGCTGTCGCTTCTGTTAAGAATTGAATTAAAATAAGATATGATTTTGCTCCAATAGCTTTTAGTATTCCAATTTCTTTGGTTCTTTCTTTTACAGATACTAACATAATATTTGCAATTCCAAAACCTCCAACTAAAATAGCAAAACCACCAATAATTATTCCTGCTAAATCGAGTATCTTAAAAATTTTGTCTAAACTTTTTGTAATCATACTTGCTTGATTGAGCGAAAAATTATCTTCTTCTAAAGGTTTTAATTTTCGAATTGTCCTCATAATTATTGTGAGTTCATCAATCAATTCACCTGAAGTAATTCCTTCTTTAGCCGTTACTATTATAAATGGATTTAAGTCGTCGCTTTCGATATCAAAAATTGTTTTTCCAAAATTTATAGGAATTAACACCAACTCATCAGAGCCTGAACTAAACATGTTTTCTCCTTGCTTTTCGAAAACTCCTATTACAGTTAGTTTTTTGCCATTTAGCTTAATTTGTTTTCCAATGGGGTCGGTATTTTCAAATAAACTTTCAGCACATTGCGCCCCTAAGATAGCCACATTTTGACCAGTATGTGATTCCATTTGTGAAAAATATCTACCTTTTTCAATATTCATAAAGTTTATTTGCATATAATCATGTGTGCTAAGAACAACACCAGCATCGTCTAAACTTTTGTTTTCGTATTCTATGGTTTGCAATGTCGAAGCTGCAAAAGCAATCTTGTCGGCACAAGTTGATAATTCTCTAATTTGTGTAAGTTCAGATAATTTTGGCGAAGGACGATTAATATATTTCCACCAAGGAAAGTCTGCTTCAAAAATCCAGGGCCATTTTTGGATATAAACAGTGTTTGAACCTAACTGTCCTATATTGTTTTTAATGCCTCTTTCTAAAGAATCTATAGTCGCCATTACAGAGATTATGCTAAAAATCCCAATGGTAATTCCTAAAAGCGATAAAAACGTTCTTAACTTATTATTAATTAATGACGAAAACGAAAATTTTATACTATCTAATATTAATCTGAAAAAAATCACAATAAATATTTTTTCAAAGATATTAAAATCGATTTAATTAAAAATTTACTTTCAAATTTTGTTGATAATTTGTTTAAAATAAGTTTTGAGTATGAGAAAAATTATTTTAATTTAGTCTAAAAAATAACAAACAATGAAAGCCGTAGAATATAATATTCCTGTACGTCAGATATTGACTGATTATTTGGAAAGAAAAGGATATAGAAAAACTCCAGAAAGATTTGCTATTTTAGATGAAATTTACTCTAGAAATGGTCATTTCGACATTGAGAGTTTGCATATATCTATGAAAAATAAAAATTATCGTGTTAGTAGAGCTACGCTTTATAACAATATTGATATTTTGTTAGACGCAAATTTGATTGTTAAACATCAATTTGGAAAAAATATAAGCACATTTGAAAAAGCTTATGCTTGTATGCAACACGACCACATGATTTGTACAGATTGTGGAAAAGTTATAGAATTTTGCGACCCAAGAATTGCTGAAATTGAAAAAACTATTTCTAAAGCCAGCGATTTTAAAGTTTTAAATCACTCTTTGTATTTATATGGGATTTGCAATGAATGTCAAAAGAAAGAAGAATATAAAAAATAATATTGAAAGATGAAAATAGACGTTTTATTAGGTTTGCAATGGGGCGATGAAGGTAAAGGCAAAATAGTTGATGTACTTACGCCTAAATATGATATAATTGCTAGATTTCAAGGCGGTCCAAATGCTGGACATACTCTTGAATTTAATGGAATAAAACATGTTTTACACACAATCCCAAGTGGTGTTTTTAGAAAAAATGCCATTAATATAATAGGTAATGGAGTTGTAATTGACCCTATTATTTTGAAAAAAGAAATTGAAGATACAGAAAAATTAGGTGTAGATTTAAGTGAAATTTTTTATATCTCTCGTAAAGCACAATTAATTTTACCCACTCACAAATTGCTTGATAAAGCTTATGAAGAGTATAAAGGCAAAAATAAAATAGGCTCTACTTTAAAGGGAATTGGTCCAGCATATACAGATAAAACTGCTCGACTAGCTTTAAAAATAGGAGATATATTTACCGAAAGTTTTAAAGAAAAATATAATACTGCAAAAGACCATCATCAAAAGATTTTTAAAGGATATAATTTTAATGAAGATTATTCCAAATTAGAAAAAGACTGGTTTGATGCTGTTGAATTTCTTAAAAAGTTCAAATTTATAGACTCTGAAATTTTTATTAATAAATCAATAAACGAAAATAAATCTGTTTTGGCAGAAGGAGCACAGGGAACTCTTTTAGATGTTGATTTTGGTTCTTATCCTTTTGTAACTTCTTCAAACACAGTTTCGTCTGGAGTTTGTACAGGGTTGGGAGTTTCGCCTCAAAAAATTGGAAAAGTTTTCGGAATTGTAAAAGCATACTGTACACGAGTAGGTTCAGGTCCTTTCCCAACAGAATTGTTTGATGAGGTTGGACAATATATGAGAGACAAAGGACACGAATATGGAGCTACTACCGGAAGACCAAGACGTTGTGGTTGGTTGGATATGGTAGCTTTAAAATATTCTATAATGATAAATGGAGTTACAGATTTAATTGTTACAAAATCTGATGTGCTAAGCGGTTTAGATACAATAAAAGTCGCTACAAAATATAAATATAAAGGAGAAATAATTGATTATATGCCTTATGATATGTGCAATGATATTGAACCTATTTATGAAGAACTACCAGGCTGGAAAGAAGATATTACCAAATGCACAAAACTCGAAGAACTACCAAAAGAACTGATAGACTATATTAAATATCTAGAAGAAAAAACACAAGTGAAAATTAAATATTTATCACTTGGTCCTGATAGAGAGCAAACTATTGAATTGAATTGATAATTGAATAATTGATAATTAAGAATTATGGCTCGCTTTGCTCGCTGGGGTTTAGCTGTAAGTAGTAATTCTGTGTCGTCAATTTTTCGTAACTAAAAATCACCAATTTTAAAACGAAACTTTTAGCTGATTTGCTTTGCTCGCTTGGGCCAGCTTCGCAGAGTTCGCAAGCTCACTCTGCTCACTCGGTAAAGTTAAAAGGGACTGATTTCCAACACTTCGACTTTTAACTTTCAACTTTCAACTTTCAACTTGTAATTTTTCATTATAAAATGTATTTTTGCATTCCAAATTTGAAAAATTATGAAAATCTTAAATAAAGAAAAATTATTTTCGGCTAAGTGGTTTAAGTCCTTGGCTTTGATATTGAGTGGTACATTTATTATGTCCTTAGGTTATGTGTATTTTATTTCACCATATAAAATAACGCCTGGAGGAGTTTATGGTATTGCAATAGTTATTCACCATTTATTCGATTTACCAATAGGTTTGACAGCTTTGGCTTTTGAAATTCCAATTACTTTGTTAGGTCTAAAATTATTGGGACCAAGATTTGGTTGGAAAACTATTGTAGGATTTGTCTCGATGGCAGGTTTTGTTGATTTATTAACTTATTTTAATGGCGATACTCCTTTAGTGGAAAGTGACACATTATTGTCGGCAATATTTGGTGGAGTTTTAATAGGAGTGGGGCTTGGTTTGGTTTTTAAATCTCGTGCTTCTTCTGGCGGTAGCGATGTTATTGCCATGATTCTAAATAAATATACGCGCATTCCGCTTGGCACTTTAATTATTTATGTGGATTCTGTTATTGTTCTTATAAGTTTAGTAGCATTCAAAGATTGGACTATCCCTTTATACTCTTGGCTTGTGATTTATATTACTGGCAAAACCGTTGGTGTTATTTTAGAAGGTGTTAGTTACGAAAAAGCTATATTTATTATTTCAGATAAATACGAAGAAATTAAAGAAACTATTATACAAGATTTGGATCGTGGTGGTACAATTTTTCATGGAAAAGGAATGTATAGCCAAGAAGAAAAACAAATAATTTACACAACTGTTAGTCGTAGAGAATTTGAATTATTAAAAGACTATATCTATGAGATTGACCCAAAGGCTTTTATAACAGTTACAGAAGCACACGAAATTATTGGCGAAGGCTTTAAATCAATTAAGGATTCTTTGAGTTCACAGAGTTAAATATTAATTGAGAATTAGATTGTTGATAATTATAATTCAGTTAAAGCTTTGTACATTTATTTTTATTAAACTCTATACATTATGTTAATTTTTTTTAAAAATTTTAAATTTTTTTCTTCTTTTATAT
>DAONZU010000129.1:0-6032 GCA_035406965.1 Bacteroidales bacterium | reverse complement strand
CGCTGATTAACAACGGATTAGCTTTGGTGTCCCAAAAAAGTGCGGAACTCAGGAATTTAACACTTAATTTTCTTCCTCTGTTTCTAAATCTTGTTCTTCAAAATATTCGGGTTTCTGTTCTTTAATATAACTCAAAGCCTGCTCATATCCTTCTATAAATTTACCAAAATCTTCCTTATATAAAAAGATTTTATGTTTCTTAAAATGAGAGTTCCCGTCATTACCAAACACTTTTTTACTCTCCGTAATTGTAAGATACAAATCATCTTGACGTGTTGATTTTATGTCAAAAAAATATGTTCTCCTCCCTGCACGAACCGAAACAGAATAAATTTCATCTCTTTTTTTCTCATTACTTTCCATACAAATCAGTTTTATTATTTATACAAATATATTAAATTTTTTAAAAAAACAAGAAATTATGAATATTTTTTTTCCAGTTAAAAAGTTTTATCCCTAATATTTATTATTTTTGCCTAAAATTTAAAAAGTACTTTAAAATGATTAGTCGCAGATTGATTAGAATAAAAGCAATGCAAACTTATTATTCGTTTTTGCAAGATTCAGATTCCCAAAATTTAAACTCATTACAAAGAGAATTAGAATACAACATCAAACAATCTTACTCCTTATTTATCCAACTACACTGCTTGCTAATAAACATTGCTGACTATGCTACTGAAAGGATTGAGATTGCTAAAAACAAACATATTAAGTCAGAAGCCGATTTGAATCCCAATACAAAATTTATAAATAATATAATTATAAATAATTTACACAAAGCTGATCAAGTAGAAAAAACTCTTAGAGATAAAACTTTTTCATGGAATGAAAATCCACATTTCATTAAAAACCTGTACGCAAAAATAATTTCTTCCCAATATTACATAGACTACATGAATAATGACGAAAGAAGTTATAAAGAAGATCTTAATATTATTAATAAAATTATCACAAAAATAATAATAGTTAATCCATTAATTAATGAAATTATTGAAGAGCATAGCATATATTGGAACGATGATCTTGAATTTTTAGCTAGTAATCTCATTGCAAATTTAAAAAAACATGATATAAAAACCATAGAAAATTATAAACTTCCACCAATATTCAAAAACCAAGAAGATGAAGATTTTGCTAATAAACTCATTAAAACAACAGCACTACATAGCTCTAACTATGATGAAATAATTCAACAAGCTTTAGAAAAATGGGAATTAGAAAGAATTGCACTTTTAGACAGAGTTCTTTTACATTTAGCATTAGCCGAAATTATGGAATTTCCAAACTTACCAGCTAAAGTAAGCATTAACGAATATATTGAAATTTCTAAATTTTATAGCACTAGTAAAAGTAGTGTTTTTATTAATGGAGTTTTAGATAAAATATATTTAGAACTAAAAAGTTCGGGAAAACTAAATAAAAGTGGTTTAGGTTTAGTTGAATAAGATTTTAAATTCCAAAAATATAGTTAAAATAAATGAAAGTTAATTTATTTTATTAACTTTGCACATTATTATTTTAGACTTATGAAAGCCAATATATTAATAATATTAAGTTTAGTTGTACTGAGTTTAGTTGCATGCAATAATAAAAACAGCAAAAAAACTGGTGGTGAATATAATATTATAAACACTGAATCTGCTGATGGCAATACCAATAGCAACTTACTACCTATAATAAAATTTGATGAATTGGAATTTAATTTTGGTACAGTAATTCAAGGAGAAGTTGTTTCGCACACTTTTTATTTTACCAATACAGGAAAAGGTAATTTAATAATATCAAATGTAAAAGCTTCTTGTGGTTGCACTGTCCCAAAGTGGTCAAAAGAGCCTATTAAACCTAATGCTGAAGGAAGTGTTGAACTTGTTTTTGACACTTCAAACAGAGAAGGAAAACAAATTAAATCGGCAAAAGTATATTCTAATACTGAGCCAAATACAACAGAATTAATAATTAGATGTGAAATAATAAAATAAATAATTAATAACTTAAAAAATTAAAACTATGAATACTATTTTTTTACAAGCGAGCCAACAACAAAATCCATATATGACTCCTATATTTCTCGTTCTTTTAATTGTTGTCTTTTACTTTTTTATGATACGCCCACAAATGAAAAGACAAAAAGAAATGAGAAAATTTAGAGAAGGATTACAAAAAGGTGATAAAGTAATTACCGCAGGTGGAATTTATGGAAAAATCGTTGAAGTTCAAGACAATTACTTATTTGTAGAAATTGATACTAACGTTAAAATTAAAGTTGACAAAGGTTCTGTAGTTGCTTCTCCAGAAGACATTCAACAACAGCAAAAATAATTGTACTTGATGGAAGAAGTAGCTGATAAACTCAAAAATAAAGGTGGATTTATTTCTAAAAAATTTAAAAATCCAAATGTTTTTGTTTTTTTATTATTTGTACTTATTTCAACAGCTTTATGGTTTCTAAACTACATAAACAAAGAACATTCTACTACAATTAAAGTAGCATATCAATTTAACAACCTTCCAAACAATATTGTTTTAAGTCAAGAAAATCCGAAAGAATTAAATATTAAAATAAAGGGATACGGCTATAATCTTATAAAAGAGAATTTTAAAAGAAAACAAGTAGCTGTTAAAATAGATTTTGCGCAAGACAATAAACAACTCAAGCTAAATAAGCTACCAAAGAATAAAAACAAAAAATTTATCCTTAGCTCTGAATTGAGTTCATTTTTCAGTAATAAATTTGACGAAAGCTTAACCATTATAGACATTTCTCCTGACACCATATTTTTCGAAAACGTCCCAACACAATCAAGATCTAAATAAAACTTTTGTATTCTTACGCAAGGCATGATTAAAATAGGCATAACAGGTTTAATAGGTTCTGGCAAAACAACTATTTCACAAATTTTTGAAATACTTGAAATACCAATTTATAACACCGATTTGCGAGCAAAAGAATTAATGCACGAAGACTACGAAATTAAAGAAAAAATTATTCAAAATTTTGGCTCAAACTCCTATATTGATAATAGTTTAAACAAAGAATATATTTCTAAAATAATTTTCTCAGACAACAATGCTAGAAACATAATTAATTCTATAGTCCACCCAAAAGTTATTGATGATTTTAAAAATTGGTTAATTGAAAAAAATAATGAAAATTACAAAATAGCTGGTATTGAGTCAGCTTTACTTTACCAAGCTAATATTCACAAAATTTTAGATTACATCATTTTAGTAAGCAGTAATGACGATACTTTAAGTAACAGAATAATGAAACGTGATAATATTTCTCAAAAACAAGCATTATTAAAAATTAAAACACAAAAAGCTGAACTAGTACAAAACTATAAAGTTGATTTTGAAATAAAAAATGATAACACAGAGTCTGTTTTATTACAAATTTTAAATATTTTAAACAAATTAGACTTAGCTACAAAATAAATGGGTGGAATGTTTAAATATATAGGTGGATTTTTGGGCTGGTTATTTGGCGGATGTATTGGTGGTGTAATAGGCTTTTTTATTGGTTTTTTTATTGACTCAATAAGTGTTAACAAATCACACTTCCAAGAAATGCCATATAGCTCATCTAGAAATGATTTTATATTAAGTCTCTTAACCTTAACTGCCGCCATCATGAAAGCAGATGGTGTAGTTAAAAAGTCTGAATTAGAATATGTTAAACAATTTTTAAGAGCAAATTTTGGAGTTCAGCAAACAAAAGAAGCTTTACAAATTCTAAAAAAACTATTAGATTCTAACATTAATTTAGATGAAGTATGCGCAAAAATAAGATACAGTATGCAACATGCTACTAAATTGCAAATACTTCACTATCTTTTTGGCATTGCTAATGCTGATGGCATACTTCATAAAAATGAAATATACTTATTAGAACAAATTGCTTTAAAAATTGGACTTTCAACTAGCGATTTCAATTCAATAAAATCCATGTTTATTGAAGACACTGATTCGGCTTATAGTATTTTAGGGGTTTCTAAATCTGCTAGCGACGAAGAATTGAAAAAAGCATACAGAGCAATGGCTATACAACATCACCCCGACAAGGTTGCAAATTTAGGCGAAGATGTGCAAAATGCAGCCAAACAAAAATTCCAAAAAATAAATGAAGCCTGGGAAAAAATAAAAAAAGAAAGAGGTATAAAATAGATTTTATAAATGTTATCTTTCTGATTTTACTAATTTTATAACCTTATTTTCTTTTTCAGACTCTATTTTTAAGAAATAAATACCCGCAGACATGTCTTTCACAAGAGACGAAATATCAATTAAATCAGAACTATATTGTTTTGCAACTAATAATTTACCTGTATAGTCGCTAATTTCTATTTTTAATAAATTATTATTATCCACATTTTGAATATAGAGTTCATTTACAAAAGGATTTGGGAAAACTTGAACCTTTAAATTACTAGAAATTTCGGGACTTGAAGTAGATTCTTTTTCAAATTTAACATCATCAATATACATAGTTTTACCGTCTCCTGCAACAGATTCAATTATCAAACGTAAATTATTAGTTTTTAATCTGTTTTTATTTATTATAAAGCTGTGTGTTTTCCAATCTTCTTCTGCAGGCACATACCCACCATATGAAGGCACATAAGTAGATGTTAATGAATTACCTGAAAATAGGTAAACAAGTTTTGGAGAATCGCCACAATTCGTACTTATATAAAAGTAAAGTTTATCAGGATTATTTCCATTAATACGTCCATAAGCACATTTGAAACTAACTTTTAGATTCTCACTTGTATCTTCAATATAAATATTTGGAAGATGTACTCTATTTCTAGTATCTGCTTCATTATTTCTATTGGTAATTCTCAATGATTTATTTCCAGAAAAGCTATAATTTGATCTTTCCCAATAAGATTTCCCTGCTTTTTCAAAAATAAAATCATTAAAATATTCACCTTCTTCTAAAGGAAAAACAGAAGATTCAAAGCTTTCGGTATAAGGTAAAGTTTTACCATGTTCAGGTTTATATACTTTAATGTAATCTTCTCTAATTTTAGTATCGCTACCGCTTTCATTTTCAACCGTTAAAGAAACATCAAAAACTCCCGGTTCATCATAAACAACATGAGGATTTGCTTCACTTGAAAAACTTGGACTTGCATTTTCTATTTCCCAACTATAAGCCCCTATAAAGTCTGTATTATGCGACATCTCGTTATACACAACTGTTGAACCTGTACATGTTATTGTTGCTTGTGTTGCAAAATCAGAAATAGGTTCGCAAACTTGTGGGACATAACCATCGTTAGTTCCAGTAGCAATTAAATTTGACTGAGATTTTAAATTGTTTCTACCACCCTCCCAAGAATTTAAAGTTGCACGCATTACTGCAGCTTGTCCGTTAGTAAACATTTTGTAACAATAAGAGTACTCCATAAAATTTTGGACATTGTCTAAGCTACCACAAGTTACTGCTTCAATATTACAAGAAGTATGTCCTATAGTATTTGGCGTATCATCAATTCCATCATCATCGTTACAGTTCTCTGGCAGGCCTGGATCATTTGAATTTCCCCAAGTATGAGGCAAATTCAAATAATGTCCAGCTTCGTGAGTCAAAACACTTCCATGCCCATAATTACTTGTACCATCTATTCCCACATAATTGTGTAATAAAATTATTCCATCTAATCCATCTGGAGCAGTTCCTGGATAATAAGACCAGCCTGCAGCTCCATAGCCAAGAACCTTCACTGTCCATATATTCAAATATTTTTCTGGAGGCCATGTTGGCGATGCTTCTTTAGCTGATTCACCACCAGCACTAGTAGCTTCAGAGGCAGTTCTAACTACTCCAATAGTACAATTTCCCCAAGGGTCAATTTTTGCCAAACGAAATTCTATTTTAACATCTGCCGCAATGCCTTTAAACGCAGGGTGAATAGAAGTTGTATCAGAACGCATTTTTCGGTAATCTTCATTCATTTGTGCTACAGCACCAAGAATTTGTTCGTAAGAAATATTTTCTTCGCCATAATTATGAACTACATGAA
>DAONZU010000128.1:0-6044 GCA_035406965.1 Bacteroidales bacterium | reverse complement strand
TCTGAACTTTTCTTCGTAATTTGCTCACCTTCTTCGAAAGTCATGGTTGTAAGTCTTTTTGATTATTACTTTAAAACTATTTATCAACCGTGACTTTCTTTTACTATTGCTCAACTATACCAATTATACAGAAACAAATTTACATAGCGGATATGTCAGGTTTTTTGTTTATAATTGTACAAAGGTTTGTTTGTCGTAATCACTTTAAATATAGTTATTTAGATATATATAAAGAACAAAAACCTTTTTTTAAATATTTATAAATAGTTCAGATTATATCCTTATTTATCAGGGGAGGCATGACTTGAAAATAATTACAATCAGACTGAGTTTATATAACATTGTTTTACAGTACCTTAAAGCAACTAAAAAAGATGCATAATTGGAAACAAATACTATTAAATATTTATAGGCCAGAAATCGGATCGATATGGTGTGCTCCGAATAGTATATGGGATAATTCTTTCGCTTCTAATAGAGAGAGAAACGGATTTCATCCTGCTGTTGTTGGTAAATTGAATACAGACAATGTCTCATGTAAAATTATTCCGGGAACAACAAAAGAATATCAAAAGGGAACTTGTGTGTATAAAGTCAAGCTTAAAGATGACGAAGACTGTCCATACTCCCATTTTCTATTAAAACTCTGGATGACTTACAATAACAATGATTTGTTAAGGTTGCACCGAGGATGGAATAAGGTTGAAATAATGACTGACGAACAAATAAATGGATTGAGACAACAGATTAAATTTTGTTACGGGATAAATGTTTAAGATTGAATACATATTAGAATTGATTTCAGGCAAACTAACCGATAAAGGCTATAAGAGTTTTATATCGGGAATTGCAAAATTGGTACGCAAATACCATTGGAGTAAGAATATTATCATTTCCCAAAATTCAAATTCCAAGAATTGGGATATTGAAGATGTCCAGGAACTAATACAACAATTTTTTGAGTACGCAATCTCAAAAAATAAATTTTCTTATTTAGAAAAAATTCCTAGAAATTATCTTTCATATTATTTTACGCAGATTTTCATTTCGTTTATAGCAAATAGAATTTCTGAAGAACAGCAAAAGCAGGGTTTGAGTTATGAGAAATGTAAAGAGTTGGTATTATCTATTGCAAAAGAGAAATATATATTCAAGCAAATTGGTTCGGTTGATTATGTTTTTACAAGGCCTTTTTCCGATAGTGATATTAAGTCAAATCTTGATTTAGATAATGAATTAAAGTATTTATCGCCTATTATAATAAAAGAAAGTGTAAGGCAATTTAAACCGCTAGTAGTGTTGGCTTTGGAGGATGTTTTCAGCCTGATTGATAATCCTGTTCAATTTTCAAAACTCATTGAAGTAGTTTACAGACTTCTCGACCAAAGTGCTTATATTAATACAAATACACATGAAGAATATGATGAAATTCCAGATTGTGGAATTGATGAGAGTAAATACAGATCAATAATAAATGAAATTCTAAACGGAATATCTAAGAACGATGCCAAACTAATATTAGAGTACTTATTTCAAACACAAGATAAAGTTTCACTGACTATTTTGGCTGAAAAATACAGTTTAGCGAAAAGCACAGCATACTATAAAATCGAAAGGTTTAAGAAAAAACTAATCCAGAATTATATGCCTATAAATGAAGAGGATGGGATATTATTTATACAAAAAGTAAAACATGGGTTGGACGAATTGTCAGAATAGGAGTATATTATTATAAAATGACAACGAGCATGGATACAATAATTAGATTTCTAAAAGATAATTGGGAAGAACAAATAAATGATGAGCAAATCAATGTGGACAAAAAAGATATTGATAAGCTTAACAAGTTGTTTGAAAATCAAGTTATAACCCTGCATGGGCACTCTCAAACTCATGTAAGGCCACAGGTGAATCAAATATGGGCAATTGTGAATGAATATTTTGATTTTCGAGGCAAAAAGCAAAAAACGCCGCGCCCTTATTTTGTTTCTATACTGACTGATGTTGAAGATTATGAAGATGAAGGTTTGGTTAGAGTTGCTGTTATCAGTCCTTTTGTAGAAATGGCAAGCAACCAAGACGATGTGTGCGAAGACCCTTCTATTATAGGATTTCCATTTCTAGTTGAACACTGGAATGACCAGCCTATCTTGATAGAAATTCTTGACGAATATATTGGGTATTATGAACCAAAAGATATTTCGAAAAGAAACGAACAATTGTCTTCAATTCAGAAAGAGTTTCGTGCGATAGAAATTTCAAAGGCAAAGTATCTCAATAATTCTGTTTCGTCACTTGTTAGTTTTGTAGAACAAAACCAAGAAAATGAGTTTGGTGTAGTGGTTTCATTCAATAATTACTCTTTCTTTCAAGGTTACCCTAAATCAGATTCAGATAAAGAAATTGTCCACAATGAGCCAACAATAGATTTTACTTCTATTGAAGAAAATGTATTTTCAAAGTCAGGATTTATTATTAATAATAAGAATATTTCTTTCAATCAAGAAGAATTACCTTTTGAAATTCAAATAAAGAAAACAGACAAAAAATATATTATATCTGTATTTACAGACGAAGAAATTACATTGTCTGATAACAACAAAAATATGATAACTCAAAATTCAAACGAAGAAAAACAAGTTTTTTCTTCATTAAATAAGGGTTTGTATACACTTAAAATGGATAAAAATAAAGAACAAATACAAATCAGAATAAAGTAATATGTCAGCATTAATATCTGTAGTTAAAGATGCACGATGGATTGATTTAAGTCCTAATCATAAAGAATTGCGAGAATATCTTGAAGATTCAATCCAAAAAGTTTGTGTTGAGCACAAACCAGGTAAGGTAATTATGGTAAAAGGAGCATTTGGCATTGGCAAAACTAACACTCTACACTATTTGTTTCATTATGGATGGTGCAAATTATATGTACCTGTTCTTTATGTTTCTCTTGAAAAATTGTTCCCTGTTTTGGAAAAATATGCTTTACAACAACCAACAAAGAAAATTGGTAATGTTGATTTATGTGATTATTTGGATAAGTTAGTCAATTCCGCTATTGATGCAATAAAGACGAATACGCCAAACGATGAATCTAGTCTTTTTTTCTTTGATTGGAAAGATGGTGACATTAATGATTTCTGTACTCAGTTTAATCCATTATCATTAAAGAAAATAAAAAGACATGATGATGGTTATTTGTTTGAAGATGAGCAATTTAATGCTTTAAATTCTGACATACTTAACAAAGCAATTCAGTCTAATAATAGAACATTGTTATTGATAGATGAGTTTGAAACAAAGTTTGCTCAATTGAAATCAATTATTGATGCTTCAAATGGAGGTGAACTCCGAGAACTTTTTGACCAAGTAGTAGAAAATAAAGTATCATTTGATTTAATCATTGGAAACGGACCCGCTTCTGGCTATGAATTTAAAAATGAAAACAGTATTAAAAGTTCAGATGATGCAGAGTCGAGCCGTATTGCACCGAAACAAGTTCCGTTTCCACTCCCTGAAACAACAAAGATTTTTTTAGGCACAGCAAACAAAGGACTTTTAAACTTTGCTTGGTGGGCTTCTCGTTGTCGTGCAAGACATTTTTTGCGATTAAAAGAAGCTGTTGGTAGCCTTGAAAAACTAATATCAAAAAAATCATATGCCGAGTTTTTAAGTGATTTTACCTTTTTTAGTGATCCAATTGAATCTTCAGAAGAAAGCTCTTCCCCTATTACATATGTAAAAACGGAATATTTTAATGATTTTTCGGAAGAACTGAAAGATGAGTTTTTACCAAAACTAATTGCTGAAATAAAACCAATTAGCATATCATTTGACGATAATAGAGACTATATTCTGAAATCAAAGAAATATCTTTTTTGTTCGCCAAGCACCATAAGTATACCCCAAAGATTGTTGCCGGCATTATCGAAAGATATTAACGAGGGTATCCTAAAACCATCAAAAGAAAATGGCTCGTATTTAGAACTTGATTACGATTTAACAATTCGAAAATATTTTGATTTTTTTCTACGCTCTATTGCAAATGAAAAAAACGAAATAACTTTTGGAATGGTAGATGATGTCGCAGTTGACCAGAGTTTCTGTGATTTATTTTTATTGCCACTAATTCATTTAAGCTATGATTTCATTACTCAATACGAAGAAGAAAGTATAATTAGAAACAAGCAAGCTGCAGAATTTCTATTGAACATTTTATCTGATATAAAAATCAAAATGGAAAAGAAAGAAATTCGTTCTTTGTTTCCTACAACATATTCTCTTTTCAAAAAAAATGATTATTTAGATGGCAATGGATATATTCAATTGTCGCTTGGTGCAATTCGAGAAACATTTGAACAGCCAATTGGTGAGCCAAAACTCAACTATAAAAATACGGATTTGGGAAGCATAATTCAATCTATTCATATTTCAAGTACTTTGCCTGTTTTGAAACACAGCAAAGATGATGTTGATTTCTATTTTATTCCAAACTTACCTGCATCTCAATTAACAGACTATATAAATCTGCTAAAACAATATTTTACAAATTTCATTTTAAAGGAGAGTCACGGCAATGGTAAAAATGTTTCTACATTTATATATTTTGATGAACATAATGATATTGTAAATCAGTTCCAAAATTTCGTGCTTTATGAAAACAGTGATATAAATTTACCTCGTGCTGGACATTCATTAAAAAAAATAAACTTTGAAAGCATAAAGTCTCAAACATTAAATTTTCCTTCTCATACTTCCGACTTTCTTGATTCAGTTCTTAAAATTGGCATTGTTGGGTTATTAAATAATGACTTTGATGAGTTACAATATAAGACAAGCGATGGATGTTTGGAAATCAAAGAAATTGTTAACATAATAAAGCAGACGACTTGGACTGAACGAAAAGAAACCCGTCGCACTATTGAACATTTTGAAAAAGTTGTTTTTACAAATGAAGAATCTGAACTTGTAAAAATGAGCAAGAGGGCAAGAAAAAATTATGATGATAAATTTTTAGAAATAATTCCGCAAAAACCAAATCTATCGCAAATTTTAAAAAAATACATTATTGACGAAAGCTTATTTACTGATAGGGACGTAGAATACGGTGCTTTTACAAAGAGAGTTATAAATCTATTTTTATATGAACATAAAGAATTGCCAAATGGATTTTTAGATATTTTAAAAGACGCCTACAATTTCAATATCAATCCCAATAAAGAAGAAAAAGACACAAAATTAAGTTTTTGGGAGTTCAAAACTTTTATTCAAAATCATGGGAACAATTTGAAAGTTCATGGTGAGACATTTAATATGGAAGATTCTGTGCTTCAAAATATCTCAAAGTTTTGTGATATTTTACTTGAAGGAGAAAAAACAGATAATTTAATAGATCTACGTAATAAATTAATAAGTGCAGATTCGAAATTTTTGGAAAGTTATGTAAAACAATATGGTGTGTTTTACTCTGGGAAACATCCTATTTTTGAAACTATATACTACAGTATTTTTGCAGATAATATTGATCGCAAAAGTCAAAAAACAACTTTAAATAAACAAATCAATCAGCAAAAGCAACAGATTTCCGAATTACGCACAGAGTTAGCACCAGCAATAGTTGAATTGAAAGAAATTCTGAAATTGGATGATGCCCCTTTTGATTATAGTACAAAACTTGGTGAATTTTCAAGCAAAATACTTATTGCTTTGGAACGCCTACTTGAAAAAGACGATACTGTTTCATTTCTCATCGTATGCAATGAAATATTATCTAATACACATAAATTGATAGAAGATGCTATTTCATTTTCATCACAAGTAACTTGTCTAAAGTTGGAATTACAATCGTGTTATAAGGCGATAAATTCCGTTCAAGAAAAAACAAACACAATTTATACGGATGTTTTTTATAACAATGTTCTAACCAACATCAAAAAAGTCCGAAAACAGGATTATTGGGGGTCAATTATGCTTAGTACGATTAAAGCTATTCCTCAATACAGTGAAATTTTCAAAAACAAGGAAGATTATTCTCCAACTAG
>DAONZU010000127.1:0-6273 GCA_035406965.1 Bacteroidales bacterium | reverse complement strand
GGAATTATTGACCCTATAATTAATTTATCTCAAATAAATTGTGCCGAAGCTATTGACACAACTCCGCCCTGCCCACCAATTTTACAAGCGAAATCATTTTGCGATTTGGTTTACAATCATCTCACATGGCAACTACCCGATACTTGCAACGATGATGTAATGTATTACAAAATTTTCTACTCACCTACTTTAGACGGAAAGTTTTCGCAAATTAATCAACCTAAAGGCGAAGCTAGAGAATTTAAACATTTCCCAGAAATTGGAATGGCAGGTTGTTATTATATGACTGCTGTTGACTCTTTCAATAACGAAAGTCCTTTTTCAAACAAGGTATGTTTAGATGATTGTTCTTATTACGAACTTCCAAATGTTTTCACTCCAAATAATGATGGAATAAATGACTTTTTCAGACCTATGGAACCATACTATTTTGTTGAAAAAATTGACATCAAAATTTATAATAGATGGGGACAATTAATGTATGAAACCGAAGACCCAGACATAAATTGGGACGGAAGAAATTTTCAAAGTGGAAAACTAGTTAACGATGGAGTATATTTTTATAGCTGTGATGTGTATGAACATCGTTTAACTGGCATAGAAATCAGACATTTGAATGGATTTGTGCATGTTTTTAATAGTAACCAAGTTAAGAAACCGCAAGAATGAAAAAAATTATATTAAATATCAGTTTTTTGCTTTTGCTAGTCAGTCTTTCGGCTCAAACTATTAACTTAGACTTAAATTATTACAAAGCACTTTCATATTTACATAAAAACTCCACAGATTCTGCTTTGTTAACAATAAACAATTCAAATTTTACTAAGCAAAACAATTTATTAAAAGCAGAAATTCTCTACAACACAGGAGATTTCAATAATGCAATTTTAACTTTGAAAAATTTGAATAATACCTTACCAAAAGAAACTTCATTACTTTTATCTCGCATATATGCTAATATGGAATTTGCAGACGAAGCATGTTTTTGGCTAAATGAATATTTTAAATATAAAAATCCAATTTATTATCCTGAATTGCTTTCTTATCAAGAATTTGAACACATTAATAGAACTTCTGAATGGAGAGAATTTTGGAAAGAACCACGATATTCTAAAAAAGAAGAAAAACTTTCTGAAACAGAATATTTATTAAAAAAAGAAGAATATTTTTCTGCAATAGACCTTTTAAATAGCGAAAATTTTGGTTCTCACGAATATAAAAAGCAATATCTTTTAGCAAAATCATATTTTAAATTGCAAGATTATAAAAATGCTAATTATTATTTGAATAATTCTTTAAAGACACAACCAAAATTTATTGAAGCTATTGAGCTTAAATATGAACTAAATTTAATTGAAAACAACTATTCCGAAGCATTTAAACATGCTCAAAACTTAATTAACCTAAAACCTGAAAATCCTGAAAATTTAAAAAAATATTCACAAGCTTGTTTTCTTACAAATAAATTTAGCGAAGCACTATACTATATTAATATATACTGCGAAATTTTTCCAGATAATTTAGATGCTTTATTCTTAAAGACACAAATTTATATTGCAGAAAAAGATTATAAAAATGCTTTACTCATTTTAAATCAACTAGTTGTATTAAGTCCTGGTGAAAAAGATTTCTTTATTACAAAAGCTGATATTTACTACAATCTAGAGTCGTGGAAATTTGCCAGAGACGATTATGCTATGGCTTTAGACATTGACCCTAACCTACCCGAAGTTTTGTTTAAAACTGCAAATTGCTGGCACAATATGGGATTTGACGACAAAGCCTGCATTTACTGGCAAAAAGCCGCAGACAAAAGACATAGGGAGGCTGCAAAATTAATTTATAGATATTGTAAATAATATATGCATGTAGTACCATCGCATGCGATGGTACTACTACGCATATATTTTATCATACCATTAACTCGGCAAAATATTTATAAAATAATGGAATAGTTCTAATACCATTTAAGAAATTTTCTACAGGATAGCTTTCGTTTGGCGAGTGAATAGCATCTTCTTCTAGACCAAATCCCATAAGAACAGATTTAATTCCTAGCACTTCTTCGAAAGTAGAAATAATTGGAATAGAACCACCGCTACGAACTGGAACTGGAACTTTCTTAAATACATCTGTGTAAGCTTTCTCGGCTGCCTTATAAGCTGGTAAATCAATAGGACAAACATAACCTTGTCCGCCATGTAAAGGAGTTACCACCACTTTCACATAATCTGGTGCAATAGCTTCGAAATGTTCTTTAAAAAGTTTTGAAATTTTCACATTATCTTGATTTGGAACTAAACGAGTAGAAATTTTTGCATAAGCTTTTGAAGGAAGAACAGTTTTTGCTCCTTCACCAGTATAACCACCCCAAATTCCACAAACATCAAAACTTGGACGAATACCTGTACGTTCGGTAGTTGTATATCCTGCTTCGCCTTTTAAAGCATTTACATCAATTGCTTTTTTATATTCTTCATCACAATGAGGTTTTTTATTTAACATTTCGCGTTCTTTTGCAGAAGCTTCGATAACATCATCATAAAAACCTGGAATTGTAATTCTGCCATTTTCGTCTTGCATGTCGGCAATCATTTTAGCAAGCACGTTAATTGGATTTGCAACAGCACCACCAAATAATCCGCTATGTAAATCTTTATTTGGTCCGGCAACTTCTACTTCCCAATATGACAAGCCACGCAAACCAACTGTAATACTTGGAATATCGCGAGCAATCATACCAGTATCAGAAACTAAAATAATATCAGCTTTAAGCATTTCTTTATTTTTTGCACACCATTCGCCAAGACTTGGAGAGCCGATTTCTTCTTCACCTTCAATCATAAACTTTACATTACAAGGCAAAGTATTAGTTTTTACCATTAGTTCAAATGCTTTTGCGTGCATAAAACCTTGACCTTTATCATCATCAGCACCGCGAGCCCAAATTTTACCGTCTTTTATTACAGGCTCAAAAGGTTCAGTATTCCAAAGTTCTATTGGGTCAACAGGCATAACGTCATAATGAGCATAAACCATTACTGTTGGCAATTTTGGATCAATAATTTTTTCACCATAAACAACTGGATTTCCTGCTGTTTCCATAAGCTCTGCTTTATCTGCACCTGCTTGTAAAATCATATCACGCCAGTACTCTGCACATTTGTACATATCAGGCTTATGAGCTTGAATTGAACTAATAGAAGGAATGCGGATTAGACCGAAAAGCTCCTCCAAAAATCTTTCTTTGTTTTTTTCTACATAATCATTAATGTAATTCATAATTTTTAAATTTTATAATTAATAACGTCCTACATAAGCATTTGAAAAATAAAAATGTAATTGTAAACCAATTACTTGATAGCGTTTATTAAAACTTCCGTAAATAGATGTCCCTATTCCCATATCATAAAAATATTTGAAAGTAAATTGCAATTCAGTATGCGCACCCAACTGATGATGTTTTACTGAAACGATATCACTTTTTGGCACTAATGATGATGCAAGTGAGGGACCAATAAAAAAAGCAAAATTAAAATAGCGTTTTTCGAAACGTAAGCCTGCCCCAATATGAATGTCACTAATTTTTTCTAATGGACGTTTCATAAAAAAATAAGGACTTGAATAATGAAAACCAGCATTAAAATACATTGCTCGAAAACGATGATGATAAGCTAATGATAAATTTTGCTGATTATATTGTTTTGAATTAATATGATAACCTAAGCCATAAGCAACTGTAAACCAATTACTTCCTGTTTTATATATTTTCTTATCATATCTAACTTGAGGAAACATTTTTTCCCATTTTGTTAATGGACGTGTTGACGCAGGCACAGTTTCTGTATTTTGAGAAAACAAATACAAGCTAATAAATAAGAAGAAAAATAATATAAAACTCTTTTTATTCATAAATTCAAAAAACAAAGATAAAGTTTTTAACGAAAATTCACACAATAAATTACTTTATATGATTAATAAAATTTAACATTATGAGTTTTAATGGTTTTTTATATGCTTTCAAATACCTTTTATTGGTACAAAATTTGCATTTAAAATTGTACATTTGCATTTTATAAAACTTATTAAAATTAACATTGATATGGATAAAAAAATCAGAAAATTATTTTTAGCACTATGGGTCTTAACTTTTATTTCATTTAGCGGAATTAAAGCACAACAAAGTATAGAAATTACAGGATATGGAACTGAAGCAATAGACTCAACAGTTCCCATACATGGAGCTGTTTTTAATTATATTCAGAAAAGCCAGATGATTTATCCTGCTGAAAAACTAAAAGACTTAATAGGTAAAGAAATTACAAAAATTACTTTATTTACTACTCAAGGCAACAACGATGATTGGAATAATGAGATACATGTTAGAATGGTAAGCACAACACAAAACGATCTTAAATATAGCTGGAGTGCAAACATGCCAACAGAAGTATTTGCAGGCATGTTGGTTATCAACTCTGATAATGAATTGATTATTGAGTTAGACACAGCTTTTAAATACAGTGGTAACAATCTGTTGATAGAATTTGATTTGCCTAATGTTACAGACTATACTTCGAGTTCTGTAGGCTTCTACGGCACTAAAGAAACTGATAGTATTTCAAGACATATTTATGGTAGTGCATACGAGTATAATCATAATGGCACACTTTCTAACTTTTTGCCAAAAATACGTATTGAGTACACAGATAGTCCTTGCCCAACTATTAGCAATCTTAATGCAACAGTAAATTCAGATAATAGCATAACACTTAACTGGACTAATCCTCCACAAAATGAATTTCCCAACGAATGTGACGGAGATGTATATTTCACTTTTTTCAACGGATACACAGAACTTGGAGGTTTCGGAATTGACAGCTTAACATCATGGAAAACAAATATATTTGAACCAGACCTACATTCGCTTGGCGTATCAATTTCGTATTGGAAAAATTTTACTGAAAATATATGTTATACCGAAGTAATATATGTTGACACTGACATTCCTGAAATTCCAGTTTGCCTACCAGTTTCCGACCTAAGTGTAACAGACAACGGAGATAATACAGTAAGCTTAGAGTGGACAAATCCAGAAGCAAATGAATTACCAAACGGTTGTTCTTACTTTTATTTTGAGTTTTATGATGGAAGTGTTAAAATAGGTGAAAGTAACGAAAACAACTTAACCTCATGGACAAGTGGTGAGCTTTCAAACTGGGAACACACATTAAAAGTTAGAATACGCTATTTTGACAACAATAATAATATTATTTGCTTTGCCGATGCACACGAAACGGTATGGATTTATGGTAGCCTTAGTTGCTATCCAGTTTATAGCCTTAATGCAACAGTAAACGAAGATAATACAGTAAATTTAGAATGGTCAAACCCACAACAAGAAGACTTGCCCGAAGGGTGTTTTTATTTTACCTTTGATTTTTATGATAATAATAACAAAATTGGCAATAGTAATAACTCTTCTATAAATAATTGGACAACGCCAGTACTTTCAAAAGGTAGTCATAACTTAGCTGTTGTGGTACGTTATTTTAACAATATGAATGCAGAAATTTGTTTTGCCGAAGAATCCAAAACAGTAACAATAGAGCCAATAAACCCTGACCTTGTAGTACATTATGATGATGGCTACAATGACCTATCTATAGGAATGATGGGCAAACCACACACAATTATTGCAGCAATAAGACTAACCAACGATGAATTAGCTGACTATTACAATGACTACAAAATTACAAGTATTAGATATTTTATTGATACTGTTGAAGCTTACTTAACACCAAATATTGTTATAAAAATCTTTGGACAAGGAACTGATACTACACCAGGACAATTATTAACAAGTGCACCCGCTGGTTGGGCAACACATCGCTGGAATACTTATACACTTAACAACCCGTTACAAATAACATCTGGCGACTACTGGGTAGGCTACGAAGTTATACCGAAAGTAGCTGGCTGTCCTGCAGGAGTATCTGAAAATACTGTTGTTGATGGAAAAGGTGATTGGTATTACAGCAAAAAGCTAACAGAAGATAAATGGGTGGAACTAAAAGATATTCTTTCTAATGGTTACAAATACAATTGGAATATCCAAGTTACACTAACCTCTACTGTGGGAATTGAAGAAATAGAAATTTCGCTCATAGCAGCAGAAATATATCCAAATCCTGCAAAAGATGTTCTAAACATTGTTAGCGATAGCGAAATTATTAGCTACGAACTTTATGATGCACTTGGTAGAGTATTGATAAA
>DAONZU010000126.1:0-6283 GCA_035406965.1 Bacteroidales bacterium | reverse complement strand
AATTATATAAATCCAAGGGTTCTCGTAAAGCTCGATACGGTAACGTTTTATTAAAAAAACAGGAATGACTATAACTACTATGGAGAACCAAAAGGCAGAGGCTCCAAGTTCTAATCTTGCAAAATCAAATCCATTTAAAAACAAAGCTATTATCACAGGTAAGAAGAGTATAATTAAAGCTAGCAAAAGGATTCGTAGTATCCTTAATGGTGGAGAAAATCTCAGTTTTACAGCTTGTAGTTTACCATCAAGTTCTAAGAAAAATACAGGCGGAACAACATTTTTCTTAATCTCTTTTTTATCTTTGATTAATTTTCCATTTATTCGTCTAAATGGACCGCCCGATGAGGTGAAAATTTTGCGTTCACCTTTTACCTTGAACTTATTTTTAACGGTATTACTATAAGCTACAAGCATAACAATTAACATTACAACACTAAACATGCCCGTAATTTCAAGGCTAGAGTCAACATCCCAATCAAAATAAATGAGAACTGCAAATAATATTGAAGATGTTAATATTGTAGCTATAATCGCTTTGAGCCACCACGGAATAAAATAATGAGTTTGTCTTTTTATTGACCTAACGCTTACTTTTCCAGTTTGCCCATTTACGGCAACCATCTCGTTGCCTGAACATATATAATATACAGGTAGCAAAACTGGCATGCGAAATACAGAGCTAGTATCGGTATTAACCTCTATTGCTTTGGTTTCTAATGTTTTTTGAACAACTGACGCGTAATCGTTGCTTACTTCTTGTTCTACTCGCTCAACAAGAACATTTTTATCAATATCTCCGACTTTTACTCTATGTCCAGCAACGTAGGAAAAATCAAATGCTTGTAGTTCATCTAATTCAAAAGGCTCCATGCCGTCCAAAAGCATATTGTCAAGCTGTTTGGAGCAATTGATAAAAACATTATCAACATATCCACCACAATTATATGAACTATAAGCATCCATGCGACTAACTTTGGACTTGACCGGACCTTTAACTAATTCATATGGAAGATAAAATCCTTTTAACAGATTGATTTTTTTCTCAAGATTTTTCGCTTCTTTTTTTTGCGAATTCGCTTTACACCAATCAAGTAAGCAGTTGCGGGCTTCATCTTCAGTAATGCGAAAAGGAATTATGAGCTCTGGCATTTCTTCCGATAAAAGAAAATCTTTTCTAACTAGAGAACGCCCACAAAATGGACATCGGGATAAAGCATCGCCTTCTTCAAAAACAATGGTGCCACCACATCCAGAGCAGTTTGCACTTAGTAAATGATGCTTCTCAGCACTTTCCTTGATTTTAACCTGCTGAATACTTCTAAATCCTTGTTTTTGAGCATGTGCTTCGTTAATACCCACCTTGCCATTGCAGTGACTGCAAAGATATTCTCCCTTTATTATATTAAATTCTGCAGGAACCCCACAATTTGGACAACTAATATCAGCAAAATTACTTTTCATAACTTTTCATTAAACAAGTTGCTTAAAATAAATGACGGAATGGAACTAATAAGGTTTCAACTAATTTTTGGAAACTATGTCTTTTTTTCCATTTCTCATAGTTAAATTTATCACAATCTTTTTTAGTGTTTTCTATATGTTCTGTTAAGAGTCGCAAAATATCTGTTTGCTTTCCAGCAATGTTTATTTCGTGCATATATAAAAAACTGCGATAATCGAAATTACTTGAACCAGTAAGAAAATATTTATTATCAGCTAAAAATACTTTAGCATGCAAGTTTGATGGTCTATATTCTAAAATTTCAATACCGTTTTTATGGTAAGTCCCAAAATATCTGTTCCTTAAAATGTCAAATAGAGTAACATCAGAGTTCTTAGGCACAATTATCGTAACTTTTACGCCTCTTTTACTAGCATTAATTAAGCTTCGTTTTAATAAAGAACCTGGTAAAAAATATGGAGTTTCAACTACAATTTCTTCTTTAGCTGATTCAATTAATTTTCGAAATACATATTTTACAGGTTGTTTTCTATTTCCAGGAACATCTTGCACAATTGCCATCTCATCGCCTTTTAGTATTTTTGTTCCATATTTTTTATTTTGAAAAAATCTGCTAGATAAATAGTAGTCGTAAGAAAAGATTTTTTCAAACACAATGCACAACATGTCGCTAACAATTCGTAAGCAACATTCTCGCCAGCTTAAACAATAAGCGGTAATATTTGCCGAACCTATGTAAGTAATATTTGAATCTATAAGTAAAAGTTTGCGATGATTTCGTCTATGGTTACGTGAAAATACGTCAAAACTGAATTTTATTTTTTCAAAAAATTTTAACTTCCCACCTAGTTCAATAAATTCTTTAAAAAAAGACTTGTTAACAGCTGTACCCCAAGAGTCAATTAAAACCTTGATTTCTACACCTCTTTTAACAGCCTCAATTAGAGCCTGTCTAAATCTCTGCCCTATACTATCGTTACCGAAAATGTAAGTTTGTAAATAAACACTTCGCTTTGCTTGTTTAATGTCCTCAAGCATAGCAAGATACAGTTTTAAAGTGTCGTCGTAAAGTAGGTATTTTTCTTGACTTTGCATTTATAAAAGTTTTGACAAAATTACAAAACTTAGAAATAAATAAAAAAGTTATGTTTATTAAATGCTAAGTCAAACAATTTGGAATTGGTTTGCTTATTTTTTCTTATTAAAAAAATCTTTAGAAGCTTCTTTGTAAGTAACTGTTTCTTTAAATTGGTAAGCACCTGTTTCAGGATTTTTTACCATTTTAATACATTTTGCTAAATTTTGTCCGCCACCTGTTCTAAGGGTAGCAACTGCTTTCTTTGCCATAACTTAATTTATTTAATTTCTTTATGTATCGTAACTTTCTTTAAAATTGGATTATACTTTTTAAGTTCCATTCTGTCGGGAGTGTTTTTTCTGTTTTTTACAGTTATATATCTTGATGTTCCCGGCATACCGCTTTCTTTATGCTCTGTGCATTCCAAAATAACTTGAATGCGGTTTCCTTTAGCTTTTTTTGACATTTTAATTTCCTCCGACTATTATTAATTAATAAATCCTTTTTTTCTAGCGTCTCTTAAAGTTGCTTGTAAACCTTTCTTTGAAATGGTCTTAATGCCTCTTGTGGACACTTTCAATGTTATCCATTGTTTTGTTTCTTCATCATAAAAGCGTTTTGTTGTAAGATTTACATCAAAAACTCTTTTTGTTCTGCGTTTTGAGTGAGATACATTGTTCCCAACCATTGCAGTTTTTCCAGTAATTTGACAAACTCGTGCCATAGTAATCGTTTCTTTAAATTTTTTAGGACTGCAAAAGTCGGCATTTTTTCTTTTATATGCAAACTTTTTATAAACTTTTTTTTAAAATAATGAAATTTAGTATTGTAAGCCCTGCAAAATCAACAATTTGTTAATTAAAAATGCAATATCTCTATTTTACATCTGTGTTAGTTTTTATTGCATTATACTGAAAACCAAGACGTTTGCCAGTTTGCATTTGATGTTTTAGTATTTTATCATTCATATAACTTACGTTAATAATTTTAACGTCATTATATGGAGGAACTAATAAATCAAATTTTAAAGCATAAGCAATTGCTGATTCTATAAGAGTTCTAAAGTTTTCTGGATTTACATTATTCCTGCCAAAAACAGGCAAATTAAAACCAAGTTCTCGTCTGCCTTCAACAAAATATGTATTTTCTTTATTAATAAATAACCTTCCAACTAAATAGCCATAGTCGTCAACTCGGTTATATTTTAAAGAATCTGAAAGGAAATTGTAAATGTTTATTACTCCTGAATAAGTAATAAGAGGTTGATCTACATAATGTTGGTCTTTCCAAATTTCATGATTACGAGGAAACTCAAAAATATTAGTGTGCATGTTGAAGATGAGGACATCACCTGCAATCTTAATCTCTGCATCAAAATTTCCTCTATCGCGAAATTCTAATCTAACCCTGTCGTCAACATCTTCTAAATCAGTGTTGTATTCTACAACAATTTCTTGTAAAATGTTTTTAAGCAAACCAAATGCTTCTAGAGTTTTGTCGTAAACCTCTTGTTTGAGCCTAGAAGTTTCTTTTAATGTTGAAATATTTTGTTCTTTTAATGTTTTATTTTCTTCCATAATATTTTGTTTTTAATAAGACCTGGCAAATATAACTCTGAATTTAGAAGGTTTCCCTGAGTATATGCATTTTCCTTCTTCTAATTTTGGCTCAAATGGTATAAATCTAATTGTAGCTTTTGTTTCTTCTTTGATTTTTTCTTCGGTTTCTCTTGTGCCGTCCCAGTGAGCTTCAATAAAACCAGGAGTTTCTTCTAATATTCTTTTAAATTCTTCGTAATCATCTACTCTGTAAGTGTTGTCTTCACGGAATTTTAAAGCTTTTTCATAAATGCTTTTTTGAATATCCTCAAGTAAAAAGTCTATATGTTCTAATAATTTGTCGTTAGAAATAATTTCCTTTTTAAAAGTGTCGCGACGTGCTACTTCCCAAGTGTTGTTTTCATAATCTTTTGGTCCAATTACAAGCCTGATAGGTACACCTTTTAGTTCCCATTCGGCAAATTTGAATCCAGGACGTTGAGAATCTCTATCATCAAATTTATAAGAAATACCTTTGGTTTTTAAAGTTTTGCATAAATCGTGTACGCGTTCCGAAATTTTTTCTAATTCTTCTTTGTTTTTATAAATTGGAACAATTACAACTTGAATTGGTGCAAGTTTTGGTGGTAAAACCAAACCATTATTGTCAGAATGTGCCATTACTAAAGCTCCCATCAAACGAGTAGAAACACCCCATGAGGTAGCCCAAACATATTCTTCTTTGTTTTCTTGGTTTAAAAATTTTACGTCAAATGCTTTCGCAAAATTTTGAGCTAAAAAATGTGATGTGCCAGCTTGTAAAGCTTTTCCGTCTTGCATTAGAGCTTCGATACAGTATGTGTCGTCAGCACCAGCAAATCTTTCGCTTTCTGTTTTTGTCCCTATATGCACAGGAATAGCAAGATAATCGCGAGCAAATTCTTCATAAACATGAATCATTCTTTCAGCTTCTTCTATAGCTTCTTCTTTTGTTGCATGAGCGGTATGACCTTCTTGCCATAAAAATTCGGCGGTGCGTAAAAATAAACGAGTACGCATTTCCCACCTAACAACATTTGCCCATTGATTTATAAGCAAAGGCAAATCTCTGTATGAATTAATCCAATTTTTATAAGTATTCCAAATGATTGTTTCGGAAGTAGGTCTAACAATTAATTCTTCTTCTAATTTTGCACTAGGGTCAATTTCTATTCCTCCAGTTTCTGCATTTCTTAATCTATAATGCGTTACAACTGCACATTCTTTAGCAAAACCATCAACATGATTTGCTTCTTTGCTAAAAAAAGATTTAGGAATAAAAAGTGGAAAATATGCATTTACATGACCAGTTTCTTTAAACATTCTGTCTAAACTTGCTTGCATTTTTTCCCAAATGCTGTAACCATAAGGTTTAATAACCATACAACCTCTTACTGACGAATTTTCAGCTAAGTCAGCTTTAATAACTAAATCATTGTACCACTGAGAGTAATTTTCTTCTTTATTTGTAAGTAATTTTGCCATATTATTTGGTATGAAATTTGCATTAAAATTAGTAAAAAAAGTTCTTTTAAAATAATTTTACAAAACTATAAAAATTCATTATATTATGAAAGCAATTTTTTACATATTGATTATCGCCTTGGTAGGAATGAGTTCCTGTACTTTAAATTTATACACAACCAGTGGCGGCTATGACGATGTTTATATGACAGGTTCTGAACCAAAACAAGTAGCTGTCGATAAACAAATCGTTGATGAGCATAAAGCAAATTACGAAGAAACTTATAATGCTGAGTTTAATAATAATGATGATTATTATTACAATGAATATTACGATGAGAATGGAAATTTAGTCCAAAATTATGATGGTTATGATGGTGATGGTACTTATAATTATTATGGTGATACTTATAATTATTATGGCTATGATTTAGATGGTAGCTATTCATACTACTTTAATAATTTTAGATATTATTATCCTTCATATTATTACGACCCATTCTATTATAATTATTATTGGGATTGGGGTTGGTATTGGGGCTATAGACCTTATTATTACTCTCACTGGTACTATCCATATTATTGGTACAGTCCATATTATTGGCATAGCCCATATTATGGTTGGGGCAGTAGTTATTGGGTCGGATATAATCATGGATATACCGACGGCTACTGGGACGGATACTGGTGGGGAAGTAA
>DAONZU010000125.1:0-6334 GCA_035406965.1 Bacteroidales bacterium | reverse complement strand
TTGTCAAGATGATTTTTTTGGTTTGGTGTCGTCTTTTAAGCTGCCGCATAACGTTGGCAATATGAAACGTTGGGGTTTTCGGAGCTACTTCACTATCAAGGTACAACAAATTTTGCTGCGATAACCGAGGTTCAAATAACAAATACGCCCCCAATGTTTTATGATCGCGTGTTAGCAAACTTGGTTATTGAATTCAGAGACAAATAACAAGAATCAAGGCAAATATATCTTATCTATTTCCTTTAAAACACCCCAATTACCTTAAAGAAATGTTACAAGTTCTTTACTACTTTTAATCTCTACATTGCTTAAAATAATGGTATTGTCAGAAAATTCTAACAATTCGAAACAAAATGAAATTATTTTCAATTTCTTTACATGTGAAAGATTATCAAAATCTTCTTTACTTATTTTGAGTTCCATAAAAGATAATTTTTAGTTATTTATTGTTTTGCTTTAAATATTGAATAAACTATCAAAATACATGTTAGTAAAATTAGTCCATTCGTTATTATGTATGATTGTTTTGAGAAATCAAAAAATGAAAAGGCAATATTAACAACCAAAAAAATGAAGAAAAATATTGAACTTACTAACCTAATATTTGCAGTTGTTCTAGGCTTTTCAAAACGCAACCCTAAAACAAAAAAACCAGATAGTGAAAGTTCTACAAAGCTTGACGCAACAAGTAATTGGCTATTTACAGAATGATGAAAACTATAAAAGCCATATGCAATTAGAATACTTACGCCAATTGCAATTATTGTTTTTATTAAATCAATTTTCATAGTAGCTATTTTTGATTAAATGGTGGTGGTGTTAATGCAACCAATTTAAGTACCTCAGGAATCTGTTCTGCCATCTTCCAATTTGGAAGCCCTGGCATCCATAAATAGGTTTCTTTTACGACTTTTTTTTCTGCTATCAAACGAGCTAATTCTTGTTCTGAAAATGGCCCTGCTTGATTGCCTTCAATCATTGCATAAAAAAACTTTTGCTGCGGTTTTTCCATTGGGTTCATTGACCCGGGAACATACATATTAGTAATGGTTTCATTCATGGTTTTGACCATTTGTTGTGCAACAGCCATACCCATACCGAATTCGACTAATCTGTTTATTGAAAAAAAACCATTGTCATCCATAGTATAAATTTTATTAGTTAATAAATTATTTGGCAGGGGGTGGTGGGGGTGGTGGAGGAACTGCACCAAACAAAGTTGATAATTCCTGAACATTCCCTGCAAATTCCCAATTAGCCATACCTTGTTTCCACACATAGGTGTCTTTTGTAATTTGTCCACTTTGAACCATTTGTTGCAATTGTTGCCAACCAAACGGTCCACTTTGTTGACCGTTTACAGATATGTTATATTGTACTTGAGGTGGAGGTGGAGGTGTTTGTTTTTGTTCATTCATCCCTTGCATCATGCCACCAATTGCACCAGCCATACCAGAACCAACAGCACCACCCATTGCCATACTTGCCATCATTGAACCGGGGTCCATTGCACCACCGCCTGTGCCAGCACCACCACTTGAGCCCATTTTACCCATGCTCTCAGCAGCTTTTTTAGCAACTTCAGTTTGTTGATTTAATTGATGCGCTGAAATGTTTTGTGTTTCTGTAGTTAATTTTTGTGCCCTTTGAGCTTCTTCTCTTTGGATACGAAGAGTTTCTTCCAAGTTTTTAGCATTAATCTCCTGAGTATCTTGAAGATTTTTAATATTGACTTCTGTTTGAGCTTCAATAGTTTTTGTGGTTTGACTTGCAGTTATTTTTCTTAATTCAATATAACCATAACTTTCTTTATCTACTTCAATTGTCGCTAAATCAAAACCTTTCATATTGACACCGAAATCATTTTCAAGTCTGGGTTTTAAATAGCTCGATACAACCTCATTTATTTCAAGAATCTTTCGTTCCATCTGTAGTACAGGAATACCTTTATCTGTAGGTATATTTGTAATTACACCCTTTATATATTTTGTTAAAGCATCTTTTATTTGTTTGTAAAAATCATCTAATTCAAAGTTTATTAAGCGATTAAGTTTTATAAAAGATTTGTAATCAGTAATATTAAAAGTTATAGTACCCCTTGCAGCCATAGGAACAGCATAATCTAAAAAACGAGGGTCGAAAACATCAAAGTATGGAACTCCAAATTTTAACTGCATGTTTCCTGAGAGATTTATAAAATAAATCTCAGCTTGAAACGGTGATTCACCACCAAAGGCAGCACCAACAATACTTGTAAGCACTGGAAAATTTGCTGTCTTTATTGTTTGGTCAATAGGGCCAAGAATAAAATCTTGAAATATACCATCTTTTTGCTTATAGAAAAAAACTGCAAGTTCACCATCTTTGACTCTTAAGCTACTACCATATCGAATTGCGTTTTCCTTTTTAGTCGAATTTGGGTCACCAGATGGACGCCATTTCCAAACAAGGTATTCTTGTTCATCGCAACGAATTACATCTAATAATCCGCCTTCATTTTTATTTTTAAATATGCCCATATAGATATTTTTTTAGTTACTTAATTAACAGTTATTTTAACAATGTCATCCTTATCAATTTTACATGATTCGGTAAGTTGTTTTATTGCAGATTCAAAATCCATTAAGAGTATCTTATAATCCTTGTGCCTTTTTAATTCTTCTAAATCTTTACACCAATCATTTCCAAAAGGGTCTAAATCATGCAAAGTTGCTACTCTAACAAATTGAAGATAAACATCATTTGGATTTAGTTTTATTGCCGCCATTATATCATTAAGAGCATCAGATTCAGATTTTTTTTCTAAAAAAGCTTGAGACCTATAAAAATAAAACATCCAAACATCTTGTCTAAGTTTAATGGCTTTTGAGTATAATTGAATCGTACTATCAACCATTGTATTAGGAAGAATTCTAGCTTTGTAAAAGTATGCAAAAGCAAAATCAGGATTTAATGCCATTACAGTATCAACATATCTGCCTGCTATTTCATTATTCCTTTCAGTTCTATAATTAGCCGCTTTCATGTAAAACATTAAATCAGATATACCAATTTTTTCTTTCATCAGTTTTTCCCAGTCAGCATTTGTAATGCTGTCATAATATTCACTTTTATAAACTTTTTCGAAACGAGCAAGAAAATTTTTATATTCTGAAGTCTGTTTATATTCATTAAAAGCCTCACCATATTTTTTTTGAACTGATTTGGAAAATAATTCCCATTCACTCTTTTTGAATAACACCTCAGTCCAATAAATATAACCAGCGATAACAATTAAAACTAAAGTAAATATTTTAATAGAATTTAGTATTAGATTTCTTGTACTTATTTGTTTCAGCTTTTTATCCACTTGTAGTTCAAGTACACTTATCTTTTTAATAAATTCTTTATCATCTTTAAATAATGAATTTCCTTTGATAAGTAATTGCCTTGATTTAATCAACCATGCAGTTAGTATTTTTTTTTCATATTTATTTAAAGTGGAAGTGTTTTGTTCAATTTGAGGGATGCAAATAGAGAGAAATTCAAATAAATCCTCTTTGTTATTCGGTATAGGGAAATGTGAAATTATATCGGTTTTTTGCGATATATTACTTTTTTTAGTTTCGCCGAGTTCAACAAGTTTGTTTAGGAACTCATTAAGGGTTTGATTACTAGTTGTAATGTTTAATTCAAAACCGCAAGCTGAACATTTTATATCTAACGGATTTACAACTTCGCCACAATTTGGGCATTTTTTGACTTTACCCAATTTCTCAACAGAAGATTTTGTTTGTATGTTGCTCAATTCTTGCTGTTTTTGATACAATTTAGCATGTAAAATCATTTCAAACTCTGAAATTTCGACATTTAATTCCTGAGCTTTTTTATATAGCACTGCTTTTTCAGATTCAGAAATTACTCCATCTGCTACGGCATAATCAATTAGTTTTTCAAGTTCTTGATTCATAATATTCTATTTATTAATGAAATATACTAATCTAATTAAAATCATAACTAAAATAATAAGATTCCTTATCGTTGCACACCTCAAAAACTTTATCCAATTCTGACCAATGATCCTCATAAAGTAATTCAAAATCTTTGTGTGTTTTCAATTCATTGAAATCAGAACACCAGTCCCTAGATGAACCATTTAAGGCAATTAAATACATTGCTCTAAAAAACAATAATTCGATATCGTTTGGATTTAATTTTAACGCTGACATAATATCATTTATTGCATCTGAGGGTGATTTCCTTTTAGCATAAACTCTTGATCTATTAAAATAAAACTTCCAACAGTCTTGTCGTATACTAATTGCTTTATTAAAATAATTGAATGCACTATCAGAAGCATTATTGCTTTTATCTATATCAGTGTAAGCATTATCAATAGCAATTTTAAATAACATTTCACCTCTAAAATTATACGCAAATGCAAAATTTGGATTTAACGCCAGAGTAGTATCAATATATTTATTAGCTAATTCTCGTTCACTTTGATAATCCAAATCTTGACTTAGAGCGATTCCAAAAAAATGAATATCGGAGGCAATAGTACAGGCATTATTAAATTCCTCAATTTGGTTATCTAATGTGCTATCGTAAAAATTTGAACAATAAATATCCTTAAGTTTTTTGTTTAAAATTTTATACTCTAAGGTATTTTTAATTTCATTGAATTCGTAACCATATAGTTTATTGATTGAGTCAACATATAAATCATAGGAACTTTTCTTCTCAAAAAATTTTGGAATGTATATAATAGTAACAAAAATTAGCAATGCAAAAATTAAAACTTTAATAGTCGTTTTTAAATAAAAAACTTTTCTAATTGCTCTAATTCTTTCTTCTACCTTTAATTCATAAGCCTTTATTTTATTAATGAAGTCTGGGTCATCCTTATAAAGCCCCTTTGCTTTAATTAATAATTGCCTCGATTTTAATAACCAAGCTCGGTTAATTTTCTTTTCCCCTTTATTTCTTGCTTTTTTATAATCTTCAATTTGAGGTATGCAAATCGTAAGAAATTCAAAAAGGTCTTTTTTATTATTTGGTACAGGATAATTTGTAATTAGTTCAGATATTTGAGCAATATCAGCCTTTTTAGATTTATCAAGAGAATCAATTTTATTAAGAAATTCTTTCAGGCTTTGATTACTAAAACTATTTTTAATTTCGTTACCACAAACATTACATTTTTGGTCTAATGGATTAATAACTGCGTTACAATTGGAACATTTTTCAATTTTCCCTGCTTTTTCAGAAAAAATATTGATTTCTTCAGTTTTAAAATTTTGATTATTTTGAAATAGTTTAACATTAATTACCATTTCTAATTCCGCCAAATCAACTCCAAGTTCAATAGCTTTTTTTAATAAGAAATCTTTTTTGCCTTCTGAAATATTACCATCAACGATGGCTATATCAATAAGTTTTTCAAATTCTGGTTTCATTTGTTTGTGTTTTGATAACTACAAATTGATACTTAATGTCATGGGTTGATATAATTTTGATAATTTAATCAATTGCTCATCAATTCCGAAATTTTTGCTTAAGATATTACGATAACAGTCAAACAAAATTACATCTAATCGAGGGTCAAATTCAATCTCCTCAATTATATCAAACCAATTGAAATCATAAAAGAATAATAAATCTTCTTCAAGTTTTGTTTTACTATAAAGAAACCTAATTTCATCTTCAAATCTGAATTCATTTCGCTTAAATAATAAAGTTGAAGGTATAATTCTATTATCACTGTCAATAAAATCCTTTTGCCCAAACGATTCTAAATATTTAATAATCACGTTTTGCTCGCAATATTCAACAGCCCCAACTGTTAAATGTAATTTTTCTTTTTCACTTAGGCTTGAATACAACCTTTTAAAAATTTTTTCAATGTTGGTTTTTATCTTTACTCCCCGTTTATCTTGAGAATATATCCGCCACATGGCATCATTTTCTTTTGTTAATGACCAACATACTCCAAAATAACTGTCATGAATGGATTTAACATCAAGTATTTTACCATCTATTCGAAATTCTGACTTTAAAAATAAGTTTTCAAATGGGTCTTCCCATTTTTTGGTTTTGACCATTGAAAACTTTTTGGTAGAAAGAGCTTCTATTAATCGGTCAACAGACATAATTCTATAAATTGTTGTATCAAAATCAATTGGTTTATCTGTTGGACAAATAATACGTGATTCCATTATTTTGTTTTTTTCAAATTGTGTTATATTCATTTTGTTTTAAAGTTTAAGTATCAAGTTGCAGTGTCTTCTTTCCATGTTTGCTAACGGACGGCGGTATAGCCAGTAAGGGATTGCGGGCGATTCTTCTGTCAAGT
>DAONZU010000124.1:0-6405 GCA_035406965.1 Bacteroidales bacterium | reverse complement strand
AAATTGCTTTTTTCATGTTTTGAATATTTGCTCATTACAAATATAGTGAATATATTTCATTTGCAAAATTAATTTAAGCTAAAAAATGCAAATTTATACTTATACAAAATCCAAACAAACAACACCAAAGTCTATATAGAATTAGCTTCAAAAAACATTCCTTGGGTGATTTTTCTCTCTTTCATTTTTTTCTCAAGCATATGGCTTATTTCAAAAATCTTTTTTCCTTGCCAATTTGGATAGATTATCATTTCTTTTGGCGATTCACTTGTAAACCTTTCTACAATAATATTTGGATTCAAATAGCTTAAAAATTCTGCCATCAAATGAAACATTAATAGTAAATACAAATTTAATTCAATAGTATCATTTTTTTAGTATCAACTTCTTTTTGATTTACTATTAATGAATACATATACATACCTGCTTTAAGTTCATAACCTTTAATCATGATTTCTCCTTCACCTGCTAGATGTATAGACATTTGCTTTATAAGCGTTCCATTCATATCAAAGATTAATAAAGCACCTGTTCTAAATCCATCTTCTTGAATGAAATACTGAATAGTGGTATGCTCACTGAATGGATTTGGTGTATTTTGAAAAAGCACACTATTTTTTTCATAAGACTCAATTTTTTCAACAATAACTGATTTTTCAAAATTGCTTAATTTAAGTATTAATTTTATCGCTTCTATTTCATTTTTTAAAGAATCAATCATTTGTTGTTGTTCTTGTATAGCTGCTATTGCGACAGGAATAATTTGGTCATAGTCCAATAATTTAATATTCAAAACATCACTAGTTAATTTTACTTCTGGAAATAATGTTTCCATTTCCTGTGCAACAAATCCAAATTGCTCTTTTGTGCCTTCTACTACATTTCCATGTTCGTCAACTTTCTTATCTATAAGTGTGTATTGCAGCGGTCGAATTTTCATTACTCTCTCTAAGCCAAAGTCAATAACTTTCAAATTTGATTTTAGCTTAATATCAGATAGCTTGGTAAAACTTGCAGCATATAAATCGTTGTAGGAAACTTCCGATGCCCAGAAGGCAATTCCACCAGCAGTGGTTCCGATTTCAGCTCCCGGACTTCCATTGCCTACTTTAAATCTAAATTCGATAAATGGATTATCAGGATATGTTGTTAAAAGTAAATTGCCTTTAATATGGCATTTATAACCTGGATTTGGGTAATTTGTTCCCATTCCGATTCTTCCGTACTGATCAACTTTTAATTGGGCAAAAGCTGACATTGTAAAAACTGCAAATATCGCAGATAGTAATATTGATTTTGTTTTCATAATTATTTTTTTAATTTGATTGAATTTCAAACGTTCCGTTAATTTCATAATATTGACGATTTGGATTACCTAAACCGCCGTTGTAACCAAAATAAGAATAGTTACCTAAAATAATATACTTACCATTTTTTCGATGAATTTTACCTAAACAGCTTTTCCCTTCAATCGCACCACCTATAGAGTATTTATTCCTTTTTACAAATGAACCAAATGATGGATTATTTGAACTGTTAATTATTAAAGTATTATCATCAATTACAAATACATTCATTAGCAAATATAAAGGGTTAGCCCCTTCATCTGTAAACCAACCCTCATACAAACCTTCAGGAATATTACTACAAATCTCATATTTATTACATCCACTGTTTAGAAATAAAGTAATCGATAGTAATAAAAATTTTAAAAAAGTTTTCATAATTTATATTTTTTTAAACTTAATTTTTTATTTCAAAACTTCCGTTTAATAAATAAGGACCCCCTTCTTGATAAATAGTTTGAGTAAAAGTTCCTTTAATTACATATTTTTGTTTTAAATCATTTTTTTCTAATTCGCCTGTTATGTAATAGGGTGAATTAGGATAATTTGAAGGAATTCTACCTTCTAACCTTTCATTTGTCTTTTTATAAACTGTATCACCATCTATAATGTCTCCAATATAATTTACACTACTGATAAAAAAATAACCTTCTTTCGAATCTCGTATTTTGTAATAAATAGTTTGTAAACCCCACGAACTTGGATTGTCATATGTAAATTCACCAATATAATTTCCGACAGGTGGAACAGGTGGAGCAGGTGGAAGATTGTTTTCCTCGTTACAACCACTTAATAAAATTATCAATAATATCGCCGAATAAATAATAATGTTTTTCATAATTTATAGTTTAACTATTTAATATTAATAACAAGCATTAACATCAATATACAGTTCTGCTCCAATAGGAACTGTAAAATCACCATTGATTAAAACACCTTCTGAAGCCCTCAAAAAGACACTTTGACCAACACCTAATGAATTTACACAACTATTATTACCTATAGTAATACTTCGTTTTACCTTATTATCATGCATTCCAAAATTATAATTACAGGCATTCAAAACAGTATTGCAATCATTTCTTAGTTTATAAACTTTTACGAAATCAATAAGCATATCTGAAGGAAATGGAGAAGTCTGATTTGGAAGGTAATCAGGTCTGATTGCAAAATTTAAAATTATTTTAATAGGATCTACTATACCTGGGTTAGGAATCAATCGTATAGGATAACCATCTAAATACCAAATTATTTTACTAGGCGACCACTCAATAGCATATGTATGCCATTGAGTATAATCAAAACTTATTGGAATATGCGCTTTTAATAGATTATAAGAAGGATAAACTAAGTGGTAATTTGTAGTCATAATACTTGAAGTATTATATAGAGATAATGAGTCGGCTCCCCCTCCTAACATTTCAAAAATATCAATTTCTGCCACATTTGAAGGTCCAGACACACCATTTCCAATAGATGTCCAAAATGCTGGCCAAAAACCGTAACCGTAAGGTAGTTTTACTCTTGCTTCTATATATCCATATTGTATATTATATGCTTGCTTAGTTTCTATCCAACCAGAAGTATAATTGTATGGTTGTCCTGTCTCATACTGCTTAACACACCCCCACGTATTCAGACTACCCGCAGGACAGCTGTATGTTTCATTTCTTACTCTTATTACAAGTGTATCATTACTAACAAATACATTGTTAAGTCTATCGGTATATACTTGTACTTCCAGTCCATAGTGGTCAAAATTGTTTTGAACTAGCCAAATATTTGGATTTATATTGTTAAAGTGATCTTCCCAAACAAGTTCCCAATGAGGATCATCAACTGGAGTTTGCCCAAAAGTCAAAATACCAAACAATAAAGGAATTAATAAAATTGCTTTTTTCATGTTTTGAATATTTGCTCATTACAAATATAGTGAATATATGTTCATTTGCAAAATTAATTTAAGCTAAAAAATGCAAATTTATACTTATATGAAATCTAAACCGACAAACACCAATAAAATTTATATAGAATTAGCTTCAAAAAACATTCCTTGAGTGATTTTTCTCTCATTCATTTTTTTCTCAAGCATATGGCTTATTTCAAAATTCTTTTTTCCTTTCCAATTTGGATAAATTATCATTTCTTTTGGCGACTCGCTTGTAAACCTTTCTACAACAATATTTGGATTTAAAAAACCTAAAAATTCTGCCATTAAATCAAGATAATTTTCCAAATCTAAATTATAAAAGAGTTTGGGATTTTCTTTATAAACATCTGCAAGTTTAGTTTTTTTCAAGACTTGCATTTGATGAATTTTTAAAGTTTGAATATTTAATTTTGAAATTTCGTTAGCATGGTTTAAAAAATCTGTTTTATCTTCTCCCGGAAGTCCAATAATAAAATGTAAACCGCAATTTATTTGAAAATTATTTGCTAATTCTACTGCTTTTATTGTTTGCTCCCAGCTATGTCCTCTATTTATAAAATTTAAGGTTTCATTTTTTGTAGATTCCGCTCCATATTCTATGCTCAAATATTTATCTTTTGAAATTTCTTTCAGCATTTTCATAATTTCTTCGTCTATACAATCTGGTCGTGTAGCAACTACTAAGCCAATAACTCCCTCAACAGCAAGAGCTTCTAAATACAACTTTTTTAAATCTTCAACTTTTCCATAAGTATTTGTATATGATTGAAAATAAGCCAAATATTTTTGAGTTTTATATTTTTTACTAAAAAACTCTATTCCTTTTTGTAATTGTTCTGTTATCGATAATTTTGGAGTACAATAAAAAGGAGAAAAACTTTCGTTAGTGCAATAAATACAAGCTCCTCTTGAGATTTTTCCATCACGATTTGGGCAAGTAAAACCTGCATCAATAGAAATTTTTTGCACTCTAATTCCAAAAATGCGTTTTATATATGATGAATAATCATTCCAAGGAAGTTTTGTATTTTGTTTATTCTGCATTTTTAGTTTAAATATTTGTCTTTATCCTTATTTTCATCTATTTCCCAATATCTATCTTCTTCATTATCAAGCTCATCATCTTCTTCAGGAAAAGTTGGTGGAGCTGGCGGAGTAAAAATTAATGCTAAAATCAGCCCTGTTATAAAACCTGACAAATGACCTTCCCAACTAATTCTCTCATTTATTGGCAACATTCCCCAAACCATGCTTCCATACAAAAATACGATAATTAATGTAACAGCCATTCGCCTAATATTTCTTCCAATTAAACCGGCGGTAAACAAATAACCTGCAAAGGCATATATCATTGCCGAAGCTCCAATATGAATACTTTCACGACCTATCAGCCATGTTAAAATACCGCTAAAAAAATAAGATAAAATAAAAAGTAATATTGCTCTATCGTTATGAAAATAAAAAAGCATTGCCCCCAAAATAAGAAAACTTCCTGTGTTTGCGAGTATATGCTCGAGACTGCCATGCAAAAAAGGCATAGTTAAAATTCCATACCATTGCTCAAAATCTCTGGGACGCAAACCAAACTCTGAAAAACTTATATGCAAAGATTTTTCTAAAATAAAAACCATCCATGCTAAAAACATAAAGCTAGCAGGAATTACCATAGCCAGCAACATTTTTCTTAATTCTATTTTGGAACTAGTTTGTCCTTTCATTTTGCAAAGTTAGAGTTTAAACTAAAAGTTTGAAAGAAAAACTGAATTATTAACGATTTTCTTTAGCTAATTTTTTAAAATACAAATCCAATTCAGGAATACGAATTTGAAGATATTGCATAATAATATTGATTTCCTGAAAGTAGTTATTATCATCGAAATAATCAGTACTTGAAGCTGGCCATCTATTAAAATTATTTTTCAATTCCCCACTTATAGCCATATGATTAGCAAATATCATTTTCAAAATATTCAAGTAACTAATTGTTCCAGATTTTCGATGCTTATTCCAAGTGTCTAATAAAATCCTTTTATAGCCAGTAGCATTTAATTCCATCAATCTTCTTAATAACACATTTTTATTACAATCAACTTTGTTTGTAAGCATATTATATTCATTATCCCCGTCTCTACCAAAGGAATGATCATAATCCCAAATTGCTATTTTTATCAAATCATTAGAGTATCTACGATATAAATAAAAATTTTTCAAAATCCCATCTGCATTATTTGTCAGAAGAAGAAGGATATGCCAGTTAGCTATATTATCCAAATCGAAAATTCTCCCTACATTTTCAATAAACACTGAATCTGATGAATTATGAAGAAATTCCTGTAGATTTTGAGCAAGATATGTTATATTTTTATCCTTTAATTTCGGGAACTTTTGCTCATAAGGATCGTTCAGATCAACTGGAGTATAAGTATTTGGTCTGTAAAATATTGGAGGCTCTTTAAAAAGAAATGCAGCATCATCTTTTTTATCAATACCAACAAACTTTGCTCCAACAAACTGCATAACAACAAAAATACCTTTATACTCTTCATTTACAGAAATCTTAGCATATCGCGAATTTGGTGCAAGACAATTATCTCCCATTTGATTAAACAAATCAAAAGAAATTTTATGTCGCATAAAAGTTTTATCAATATAGTTTGCATTTAGAATCCAATCGTCTTCTTCAGGCATACCGCATAACCCATATTTATTGTCTAATTCCAAACGATAGGAATGTTTATAAAATTTAGATGAGAAACCACCACGACATCTAATTTTGCCACCAAGACAAAGAGCAGGGTCTTCGTCAATAACAATCTCTGCTCTTACATATTTTTCGAAGTTGATAATTTGGTCAGTTTTAATATCTATACGTGTGAGATTTTGAGCAACAAGAGTACTGAATACTAATTGACAAAAAATACAAATGAAAAACAATTTAGATACTATGTATTTTTGTACTCGCATTTTTTAAAAACTAAAAAACAATTCAACACTCATATTCATTTTGCAAAATTAGAATTAAAACTAAAAGCTAAAAAGAAAAACTGAAATTTTTATTATTCATATTTTTGTAGCAGACAAAAACTACCAAACTCCATTAATTACTTCTCCGCAACTTCCACATTTGCC
>DAONZU010000123.1:0-6407 GCA_035406965.1 Bacteroidales bacterium | reverse complement strand
CCATATTTTGGCAATAATGCAGGGTGAATATTTACAATTTTATTAGGGTATTTTTCAATTAACCATTCAGGAATTAACCATAAAAATCCAGCAAGTATGATGAAATTGACGTTTTTTTCCAATAAATAGTTTTCAACTTTGCCGTTTTTTTGAAAATCTGTCTTATTAAAAACAAGGAAATCAAGTTTTAGGTTTTTAGCTCTTTCAATTACATAAGCGTCGGGCTTATTGCAAAGGATACAAGATATATTAATTTGGGAATTTTCAGCAAAATATTTTGCTATATTTTCCACGTTAGTGCCTGACCCAGAGGCAAATAGGGCTAAATTGATTGTTTTCATTTTATATTTAAAATTTTTTCATGTTTATATCGCTGATAATCAACGTGTTCAATTAATTGTTAATAAAATATTCGTTAAAAAATTTGAGTTAACAAATCATTTTTGTTTCTTTGCACCTGCAAAACTAATTAATTTTATTAATCTTAAATTATTAATTATGTCAGACATTACATCAAGAGTAAAAAGTATTATCGTTAATAAATTAGGTATTGACGAATCAGAAGTTATTCCAGAAGCAAGCTTTACCGCTGATTTAGGTGCAGATTCTTTGGACACAGTTGAACTTATCATGGAATTTGAAAAAGAATTTGGAATTTCTATTTCAGATCAAGATGCCGAAAAAATTGCCACAGTTGGTGACGCTATTAGCTACATGGAAGCTAACGTAAAGTAAATTTTTACTAACTAAAAATTCATAGTATGACATTAAAGCGAGTTGTAGTTACCGGTATCGGAAGCATTTCTCCGGTAGGCTCTAACGCAAAAGAAACATGGGAAAATGTTGTAAAAGGTGTTTGTGGAATCGACTTGATAACACATTATGATACTACGAATTTTAAAACAAAATTTGCTTGCGAAGTAAAAAATTACGACCCGCTTCAATATTTTGATCGTAAAGAACTTAAAAGAATAGACAAATTTACTCAATTTGCTATTATCGCTTCCGATGAGGCTATTAAAGATAGTGGAATTGATTTCGAATCAATTGACAAATCTAAAGCTGGAGTTATATGGTCATCAGGTATTGGCGGTGTTGAAACTTTTTTAGAAGAAATTAAGGGATTTATCGAGGGAAATTATATCCCTCGTTTTAGCCCTTTTTTCATTCCAAAAATTATTTCCGATATTGCTGCAGGACATATATCAATGAAACATGGACTTATGGGTCCAAACTATTGTACTGTTTCTGCATGTGCTTCATCGTCGAATGCTATTATCGATTCTTTTAATCTAATTAGATTGGGAATGGCAGACTATATGGTTACTGGCGGAAGCGAAGCCTCACTAAACGAAGTGGGAATGGGTGGATTCCAGTCCATGATGGCTATATCTACTAATAACGAAGAATATAAAACAGCGTCTCGTCCGTTTTGTGCAACTAGAGACGGATTTGTAATGGGCGAAGGAGGTGCAGGTCTTATTCTAGAAGAATATGAACACGCTAAAGCTAGAGGTGCTAAAATTTACGCCGAAGTAGTTGGAGTAGGTTTATCAGCAGATGCATATCACTTAACAGCACCACACCCAGAAGGATTGGGAGCTAATTATGTTATGAGAAATGCGCTGAAAGATGCTAAGCTAAAGCCTGAAGAAATCGGATATATAAATGTACACGGAACTGCTACGCCTCTTGGAGATATCGCAGAACTTAAAGCTGTTATGCAAGTCTTTGGAGACCACGCATTCAAATTGAATATTAGCTCAACTAAATCTATAGTTGGACACCTTTTAGGTGCCGCAGGTGCAATGGAAGCATCGTTTGCAATTATGGCTTTGGTTGATCAAATAATTCCACCAACAATAAATCACCAAAAAGCAGACGAAAATATAGATCCACGATTTAATCTAACTCTGCATAAAGCTCAAAAAAGAGAACTTAATTATGCAATGAGCAATACTTTTGGATTTGGTGGACACAATACTTGTGTAATTTTTAAAAAAGCTGAATAAACTTAATGAGCTTCTTCTTTTTTAAAAAATTAAGCGAAGAAGATAAAAAATTATTAAATAATTTAAAGTTAGTATTAGATTTTAAACCTAAAAATTTAGAATTATACAAAGTTGTTTTTACACACGCATCTGTAGGAAGAAACACCAAAAACAATGAAAGATTAGAATTCGTTGGAGATTCTGTTATGGGCTTGATAATTACAGATATTTTGTTCAAAAAGTTTCCAAAAGCCGATGAGGGAAGACTTTCTATACTAAGAGCAAGCATAGTAAGCAGACAATCTTTAAATGTTTTAGGAGAAAAACTAGGACTAGATCAACTTGTTGATTATAAAAATACTTCGGGGAATGAAATAAAAAACTTGTCGGGAAATGCCTTAGAAGCAATGGTTGGAGCGATATATTTTGATAGAGGCTACCATAGAGCCAAAAAATTTGTTGAAAAAATAGTTTATGATAACTTTGACTTAGAGAAACTTTTAGAACAAAATAAAGATTATAAATCTAAACTATTGCAATTAATTCAAAAGTTTAAATTAAATATTACTTTTAATACTTACGAAAATATGGAAAGTAATGAAAAAAATCAACATTTTTTGTGCGAACTATGTTTAGATGATAGATTTTTGGCTGAAGGAAAAGCATGGACAAAAAAAGAAGCAGAACAAAAAGCCTCTAAACAAGCATTGAAAAAGCTAAGTCATTTGAGATTGAACTAAGTTAAAAACTTTATTGTTTATTAATGCAAAAAATTTAGATTAAACTCTTAAACAAATTTATGCTATACAAAAAATTTAACTACATTTGTATTGATGAAAACTAAAAAAATAAAATACGAAGCAGAATATAATTTTAAACTTATAGGAATTTCTTCATCTGAAGATGATTACAGACTTTCGTGGAAATTAGGTAAGTTTTTTAAAGCAGAATTTGTAAAACAAGAAGATATTGAAATTAAAGATAAAAAATATACAGAAACACAAATATTAGTTTCATATAAATGTCAGCCTTCAAATATTTCTTTAAGTTTAAGATTAATTGTTAATAAAACAAATGTAGGCTATATTGTTGAAGAATTAAAAAGCATAGATTATTTTTTGCAAGTGTTTGATAATCAAGATGAGGCTTATTTTGGAAAAATAATTTCAGACATAAAAACAATAAGTTCAGTTTCTGCCGTTTTTAATTTAGATTTATCAAAAATTAAGTCTAAGGAAAAATTACTTTATTAAAATGGGAATAATATCTAGACAAACAATCAAAGGTTCCATATATTCCTATTTGGGTGCATTTATAGGATTTGTAAATGTAGCTTTACTTATGCCACGATTTTTTACTACCGACCAAATCGGTCTTGTTTATATTTTGGTGGCTTTATCTACAATTTTTGGACAGTTAGGAACTTTAGGAATGGTAAATGTTACTGTTAGGCAATTCCCTTATTTTAGAGATGAAAAAAATAAACATAATGGCTTTTTGTTCTTTGCTTTAGCTGTTGGTAGCTTAGGCTTTGTGTTGTACATGATTTTTTATTATTTGACCAAAGGATATGTTATAAGAACCAACATAGACCAATCGCCACTGTTTGCAGAATATGTTTATTTATTGTTGCCATTTGTCTTTATTACAATCTATTACTTCATAATAGATACTTACAATCGTCTTTTGTTTAATGCTTCGTTTGGAGCATTTGCTAAAGAACTGCTTTTAAGATTGTTGAATTTTATAACAATTGTATTGTTCTGGTTAGAACTTATAGATTATCATCAATTTATTATTCTCTACACTATCTCTTATGCTATTCCTGTTATTTTAATTTGCATATTGTTAATTTATAAGAAACAGTTTTCTTTAAAACCTTCATTTAAAATTTTTACTAAATCATTCTCAAAAGAAATATTTTCTGTTGCTGTTTTTGGATTAATTTCAAGTTTTAGTGGAATGGCAGTTTTACAAATAGATAGATATTTAATTAATCATTATTGTGATTTGAGTGCAACAGGAGTGTATTCTACAGTTTTCTTTTTTGGAACAATAATTTTACTGCCAGGAAGATCTTTAATAAGAATTTCAAGTACACTAATTACTGAAGCTATTCAAAAAGAAAATTGGAAAGATGTTAACGAAATTTATAAAAGAAGTACAACAAGTATGTCTGTTGTTGGCATGGCTCTTTTTGTTTTAATCTGGGGAAATATCAATAATATTATGACAATATTACCACCTGAATTTGAACCTGGACGTTATGTTATATTTTTTATTGCTTTAGCTCATCTTCTTCAGATGATTGCAAGCGTTAGTAGCGAAATTATTTATTTAAGCAAGTATTATCGCCAATTTACTATTTTAATGGTCAGCTTAATAATATTTATCATCGTTTTTAATATTATTTTGCTTCCTAAATATGGAATTGTTGGAGCTAGTATTGCTTTAACTCTTGCCTTTTTAATTTTCTTAGTATCTAGGCAATTGTTTGTTTATTTGAAATTTAAACTTAATCCTTATAAACTAAAACATATTATCATACTAATTGCAGGACTTGCTGCTTTAATTATTAATATGTTTATTCCGCAAATGCATTTTATTTTAGATATTTGTGTTAGAAGTCTTGTTTTGGCAATAATATTTTTTGTTCCTGTTATAGTTACAAAAGTTTATCCAGAACTTAATTCTGCAATAAAAAATATAGTTTATAGGCTTAAAAATTTTTCTCATAAAAATACAAAATAAACAAAGTGTTATTGAGTTAATGAAATAATTCAATAAAAACATTAAATTTGTAAAAATTTATAATTATGGGTTTCGGAAGTTTTTTTAAAGTACCACAGCACAATGTGTTTGATTATAAGCCACGCTATTATGATCCCGAAAAAGAAAGAAGACGGGAGTTGTTAAATGAAATGAGAATTGCTCAAGGTAAAGAGCCTGTAGGTATGGAAGGAGGTAAACCCGGAGCTAAAATAAAAGGTAGTTTTAAACGCCCTATGAAGCGAACAGCTTATAGTAAGGGAAATTCGACTATAAGGGTTCTTATGATAGCTATTGTTTTGGGATTTTTGGCTTATTTGATATTAGTAGCTGATCTTACCCCAATTGTTAAATTGTTTATGAAGTAATGCCAAATATTATTAAACTTTTATCGGATTCGGTTGCTAATCAAATAGCTGCAGGCGAAGTTATACAAAGACCAGCTTCTGTTGTTAAAGAGCTTGTCGAAAACGCTATTGATGCAGGTGCAACAGAAATAAAAATTGCAATTATAGATGCTGGACGAACTTTAATTCAAGTTTCTGATAACGGAAAAGGAATGAGCCCACAAGATGCTAGAACAGCTTTCGAACGCCATGCTACTTCAAAAATTGCTAGTGCCGACGACTTGTTTGCTATTCGTAGTATGGGATTTCGAGGCGAAGCTCTTGCCTCTATTGCAGCTGTCGCTTCGGTTGAGCTAAGAACAAAAACCGAAGGACAAGATTTAGGAACTTGTATAAATATTTCTGGCTCTAAAGTAGAATCTCAAGAAGTGGTAAACTGCCCTAAAGGAGCAAATTTTATTGTAAAAAACTTATTTTACAACGTTCCTGCAAGGCGAAAATTTTTGAAAAGCGACCCAGTAGAAAACAAACATATAACAACAGAAATTCATAGAATAGTTTTAGCAAATCCCGAAATTGCTTTTCAGTTTATGTTAGATAATAAAATTGTTTTAACATTAAACCCCGAAAATCATAAGCAAAGAATTGTGAATGTGTTTGGAAAAAATATAAATCAACATCTTGTAAGTCTAAACACAGAAACATCTATAGTTAAAATTACTGGCTTTGTTGCAAAACCTGAACGAACACGTAAGACAACTAACGAGCAATTTTTCTTTGTGAACAAACGATTTATGATTCATCCTTATTTTCGAAAAGCAATTAGTATAGCTTATGAAAAACTTATTCCCGAAGGTGAATTTCCAAGTTTTTTTGTTTATTTAGAAATAGACCCATCAACTATTGATATTAATATTCACCCAACAAAAACTGAAATTAAATTTGAAGAAGAACAATCTATTTTCCAAATTATGAAAGCAAGTGTGAAAGAAGCTTTGGGAAAATTTAATATTGTTCCAGCACTATATTTTGAAGAAGATATCACAAGAGACGTACATTTAACTTCAAACACAAGTTTTAAACCACCAACAATTAATATAAATCCAGATTATAATCCATTTAAAACACAATCCCATAAAGGAGGACAGTCTAATTATGTGCCACGAAACTGGAGTAGTTTATACGAACAAAGTCAAAATAAGAATAGAGAAGATTTTGTTTTGCCACAACAAGAAAATATTGAAGAAACACAAAATTTGCTTTCAAGTGATGAAACTCAATCAACTAGTTTTGATAAATC
>DAONZU010000122.1:0-6421 GCA_035406965.1 Bacteroidales bacterium | reverse complement strand
GGTCTGCGGGTTTGGCTTTCTTTATGAACTTTACGAACTTTACAAACTTTTAACTGAACTATTGTGTTGCCCTTGCGGGCAAAGCAAATCAGTTAAAAGTTAAAAGTCGAACCGAGCTTGCGAGCTCACCGAAGGTAAAGCGATGCACTGAACGTAGTTGAAGTGTTAAAAGTAGCTTGCGGGTTCGGCTTTACTTTCTTTATGAACTTTTAACTGTAGTGGTTGCGCCTACGGTTAATCACATGTTGTCCTACGGACAAACTTTTGATGGTCTTGTTTTGTCCTCACGGACAACTAACATCTGCTATCTTCAACAGCCATGACGCTCGCTCCAACAGCCATGACGCTCGCTCCAACAGCCATGACGCTCGCTCGGATTTGCAATCCGAGTGTAATTTCCGGCACTCGGATTGCAAATCCGAGCGAGCGGAGTTGTGTGGAAAATTCGAGCGAGCAGAGTGAGCGAAGCGAACTCTGCGAAGCAATAGACGCGTCAGCCCCTTTCAACTTTTAACTTTTAACACTTCAACTACGTTCAGTGCATCGCTTTTAACTGATGTCATTTGCCAGGGCAATTTCTTATAATTTCTGGAGCGATGTCATTTTTTCCGTAAGTTTTATCAAAGTGGTCAGAGAATTCTTTTGCAAGTGCTTTTGCTGTTTTTCTATACTCTTCTTTATTTGTCCAAGTATTTTCTGGGAATAAAATGCTTGAATCCACATCTGGACAAGTTTTTGGGATATTCAAATGGAAAAGGCTATCATATTCATACTCTACGTTTCTAAGATCACCGTTAAGAGCAGCTTCAACCATAGCTCTTGTTGCTGTAATATCGATACGTTGTCCAACACCAAATTTACCACCCGACCATCCTGTATTAATTAAATAAACAGAAGTGTCGTGTTCTTCCATTTTATCGCCTAACATTTTTGTGTAAACTTTTGGCAATAAAGGCATAAAAGGAGCTCCAAAGAATCTTGAGAAAGTAGTTTGAGGTTCTACAACTCCAGTTTCTGTACCTGCCAATTTAGATGTGTAACCCATTAAGAACCAAAGCATTGCTTGATTTCTATCAAGGCGTGAAATTGGAGGTAAAACACCTGTAGCATCAGCTGTTAAGAATAAAATTGTAGATGGGTGTCCTCCAACACTTGATTCTTTAATATTATTTAAAAATGTTAAAGGATACGAAGCTCTTGAGTTTGGTGTAAGTCTTTCGTCATCAAAATCAAAGTCTCCATTTGGATATATCATTGCATTTTCAACTATTACACCATGATTTAAATAATCGTCTTTATGCATTACTGCTTCAAAAATATCTGGTTCTTTTGCTGGATTAATATTTATCATTTTTGCATAGCAACCATTTTCGAAGTTAGCAACTCTTTTGTTACTCCAGCCATGTTCGTCATCACCTAATAAAGCTCTGCGAGGGTCAGCCGACAAAGTAGTTTTTCCTGTTCCCGACAAACCTAAAATCAAAGCTGTTTTTCCGTCTTTACCTTCGTTTGCAGAGCAATGCAATGGCAACACATCTTGGAAAGGTAAATAATAATTCATAACGGTAAACATAGTTTTTTTAACCGAGCCTAAATAAGCTGAACCTATGATAATTCCGATACGATTATCAAAATCCATTAAAACTATTTTATCAGTAGTTTTTCCATTTGGCAACTTGCGTAATTTCCATTCATATTTTTTCTCATCTAATTTATCGAATGGAAGTGCTATTAAATAAAAAGGTTTTTCTGCAAAACAACTGTTATTCAAATCTTTTGGAACAGGACGGAACATATTATCGCCAAAAACAGAAGTTAGAGCTTCTGAAGTAATTAGTTTTACTGGCAAAGCATACTCAGAATCTGCACCAATAACTCTGTCATTTACATAAATACGTTCGTATTTACGCATTTTTTCCATTGCATCTTGAAAAATTTCTTCAAACAAAGATTCTGTTGCTGGCAAATTGTTTGGCGAATTCCAATCAATGTGAATTTGACTTTGTGGACGTTTTACGAACAATGTGTCTTTAGGGCTACGTCCTGTAGAATCGGGAGCTGTCCAAGTTGCAAGATTTCCAACTTTTGAAACTATACATTCGTGATATTTTACCGCATCACCGATTAAAGTTTTTCTATCCGCATTTACTATTAGCGTTTTACACTCTTTAAGGTTTGCATCAACCTTGTTGTGTATTTCTTTAAAATTTAATGTACTCATAAATAACTTTTTTTCTTTTTGCAAAAATACTACTTATATTTTAATAAAAGGAATAAAACATGAAATAAAATGTATTTATCATAAAATATTTAACTATAAGTAGTTTTAAAGACATAAAACATTTTTTCTTGTTAAATTTATTTATAATTTTGTTTTCGATTATCGTAAATTAAGTTTTATGAATATACAAATTAACAATAAGTCTTTTCAAATTTTTTCAGGAGCGAAAGTAATTGATGCTGTAAGAATGTATTTTACAGAGATTGGCGAGAATTTTGAAATAGACAATATTGTGGTAGAAGATAAATTTGGAAACAAACTTGAATTTGATGGTCGTTTAAGAAATAACAAATCATTATTTATTAAATTTTAAAACTATGAATATTAAAAAAACTTACAGATTATTTTTCAGCATTGCAATTATTTTAGCAATATTTCAAACTTATTCGTGCAAACCAAAGGTAGAAGAAGAAAATAAAAAAGTGGTAATTCTTGCAGTAAATGACATGCATGCTAATATTGACAATTTCCCACGTTTTGCGTTTATTGTTGATAGTTTAAGAGAAATTTATCCCGATTTATTATTAGTTTCTGCTGGTGACAATCAAAGTGGAAATCCTGCAAACGACCAATATCCACAAAAAGGAATGCCAATAATAGAACTTATGAATATGCTTAAATTTGATTTATGTGCTGTTGGAAATCACGAGTTTGACACAAAACAAGATGGATTCAAATATATTATTGATAATTCAAAATTTGATTACATTAGTGCAAACATAAAACCTAACTCAAATTTAGGATTAAATATTAAGCCTTTCAAAACTATAAAAATGCCTAACGGACTAAAAATTGCTTTTACTTCGGTAATTTCTTTAAACGAAAATGGCATTCCAGATTCTCATCCAAATAATTTAACAGATATAAAATTTACCGATCCATTTTCAACAGCGAAAGATTATCTTTATTTAAAAGATGAGCATGATTTATTGATTTTTGTAAACCATTTTGGTTTTGAAGAAGATGTTGAATTAGCAGAACAATTACCAAAAGGAAAAGTTGATTTAATAATTGGCGGACATTCTCATACTGTTGTTGAAAAAGAACAAATTTTTAATGATATTTTAATTACTCAAGCTGGAAATAAATTAAAATATTGCACTCTTATTGAGCTTGAAGTAGAAAAAGATTATTCTGTAAAAAAATCCATGAAGCTAATTCCTATAAATAAAGATGGAGAATTTATTGCTAAGTTTCAAGAAAAAGTTGACGAATATAACGACAGTCCATTCTTAAACGAAAAAATTACTGAAGCTGAAGATGATTTTACTTCATACGAACAAGTTGGATATCTAATGGGAGATGCTTTAAGATTAAATCTAAATACAGATATAGCAGTTGTAAATCCTGGCGGTGTAAGAATCGATAAACTCGACAAAGGCGACATTAACGTTAGAGACGTATATTCAATGGATCCTTTTGGAAATGAAGCTGTGATTTTCAATCTAACTGGAAACGAAATAAAAGCTATGTTTTTATCTGCTTTTGCAATAGACGAATACTTACCTATCTACCCTTCTGGAATAAAAGTAAAATATATTTTGAAAGATAAAAAAACAATTAAAGACGTAATATTTTACACAGAATCAGGCGAAGATTTAGATATGGAAAAAACATATTCTGTTGCTATGAATAACTACATGGCATCTGTTTATAATTATGAACATGCAGATCCAGGAACAGGACAATTTGTTACTACTGCCGAAAATATGATTGAATACTTAAAAAACTTAGAAACTGTTCCAAGCTATAAAAATGAAAAAAGAGTAGAATTAAAATAAACGTTAATGTTAAAAACTGTTAAATTGAGTTTACTCTCAAATAATTTTTTTAATTTTACGTCAAATTATAAACTTATAAATTTTTAAAATATGAGAAAAACAACAATTTTATTATTATCAAGTATTATTTTATTTACTATGTCGTGTAAACAAAAACCAAGCGAAACATGCGATAATCCTTTACTTCAAGAATGGGATACGCCTTATGGTGTTCCACCTTTCGATAAGATAAAAATCGAACATTACAAACCTGCTCTCGAAGCTGCAATGCAAGAACAAAAGGATAATATCCAAAAAATTATTGACAACAAAGAAGCTCCAAATTTTGAAAACACAATCGCTGCTTTAGAATATAGTGGTTTAACTTTATCAAAAGTTGCAGGAGTATTTTTTAATTTATTATCTTCCGACACAAATGAAGAACTTCAAAAAATTGCTCAAGAAATTTCGCCAAAACTTTCAAACCACAGCGATGAAATTATAATGAATCCTGAGCTTTTTGCTAAAATTGAAACAGTTTATAACAATAAGGACAAGAGCAACTTAAACAAAGAACAACTAAGAGTTTTAGAATTAACTTACAGAGATTTTGTTAGAAGTGGTGCTAAACTTAACGATGCCGACAAAAAACGTTTAATGGAAATTAACGAAAGATTGTCTTTATTAGCTCTTCAATTTGGCGATAATTTATTAGCAGAAACAAACGGCTACAAACTTATCATTGATAAAGAAGAAGACTTAGCTGGCTTGCCAGAAGGACTTAGAGAAGCTGCTGCAATTACTGCAAAAGAAAATGGCGAAGAAGGAAAATGGATGTTCACTTTACACAACGCTAGTGTAATGCCATTTTTACAATATGCCGACAATCGTGAATTAAGAAAAGACATTCAACAAGCTTATATAAATCGTTGTAACAATAACAACGAATATGACAACAAAAAAATCATTCTCGAATTAGTTGAGCTAAGAATAGAAAGAGCTAAACTTTTGGGATATGAAAATCATTCTCAATATATTTTAGATGACAATATGGCAAAAACTCCAGAAGCAGTTTATGAACTTTTAAACCAACTTTGGACACCTGCCCTTGAACTTGCAAAACACGAAGCTGAACTATACAGAGAAATGATAAAAAGAGATGGCATTCAAGATGATTTACAAGCTTGGGACTGGAGATATTATACTGAAAAAGTAAGAAAAGAAAAATATAATTTAGACGAAGAAGAACTAAAACCATATTTTAAATTAGAAAATGTTAGAGATGGTGTTTTTGATGTTTCAAACAAATTATTTGGTTTAAGTTTTGTAAAATCCAATGAAATTCCTATCTATCACCCAGATGTTGAAGCTTACGAAGTTAAAGATGAAAATAACAATGTTGTAGCTGTTTTATATATGGATTATTTCCCACGTCCAAGTAAAAGCGGTGGTGCATGGATGAACGATTATCGTGGACAATATGTTTATGAAGGTAAAAATGTAATTCCAATTATTACAATTAATTGCAATTTCACAAAACCAACAAGTACTGCTCCTTCCCTATTAACTTTTGACGAAGCACAAACTCTTTTCCACGAATTTGGACACGGCTTACATGGAATGCTTTCAAAATGTACTTATCCATCAATAAGTGGCACAAACGTACCTCGCGATTTTGTTGAGCTTCCTTCACAACTAATGGAACATTGGGCATCAGAACCTGAAGTAATGAAATCTTATGCTCGTCATTATCAAACTAATGAGCCAATTCCAGATGAATTAATAAAAAAATTGGAAGATGCAGAACATTTCAATCAAGGATTTGCTACTACTGAGTTTTTGGCTGCTGCTCTTTTAGATTTATATTATCACAATCTAACCGAAATGAATTTTAGCGATGTATTAGTTGCCGAAAAAGAAGCTCTTGAAGCTATTGGTCTAATTCCTGAAATAGTTGTTAGATATCGTAGCACATATTTCTCACATATTTTTGCAGGCGGATATTCAAGCGGATATTATAGCTATATCTGGAGCGAAGTTCTTGATTCTGACGCATTTGCTTTATTTAAAGAAAAAGGAATTTTCGACCCTGCAACTGCAAAATCTCTAAAAGATAATATCTACTCAAATGGTCATAAAGATGATCCTATGACAATGTATGTTAACTTTAGAGGTAGAGAACCAAAAATTGACGCTTTGCTTGAAGGCAGAGGTTTAAAATAAAAATATTAAATTTCAAAAAACGGTGTTTCATAAGTGTCAAACTGCTGTGTTGCTTTCAATATTCGGGCTCAGTCACGTACACTTCGGCTTTGCTCAGTGCATCGCTTCATGTACGCTCCTTCGTCCTCAATTTCAGCGCCTTGCATTTTAACACTTC
>DAONZU010000121.1:0-6513 GCA_035406965.1 Bacteroidales bacterium | reverse complement strand
TTATTTTAAAACTCCCATTTCCTTTCCGATTTTTTCAAAAGCAGCAATAGCTTTATCTAAATGTTCTTTTTCGTGGGCTGCTGAAAGTTGTACTCTAATTCTAGCTTCGTTGCGAGGAACTACTGGGAAAGAAAAACCAATTACATAAATACCTTCGTCTAAAAGTTTTGCAGCAAAATCTTGAGCAAGTTTAGCATCATACAACATGATTGCACAAATAGCCGATTCTGTTGGTTTAATGTCGAATCCAAGTTTGCTCATTTTTTTCATAAAATACTCGGTATTGTCATGAAGTTTATCTTGTAGTTCATTTGTTTCGCTCATCATTTCAATCATTTTTATTCCTGCAGCAGCAACAAGTGGCGGAATTGAATTTGAGAATAAATAAGGTCTTGATCTTTGACGTAACATTTCTATAATTTCTTTTTTGCCAGTTGTAAAACCACCAATAGCACCACCAAATGCTTTACCTAAGGTTCCGGTGATAATTTCAACTTTTCCCATCAAATTAAAATGTTCGGTAATACCACGACCAGTTCTTCCAACTACTCCAGCAGAGTGAGATTCGTCAACCATAATCAACGCATCATATTTGTTTGCTAACTCATAAATTTTATCAAGAGGAGCAACATTTCCGTCCATAGAGAAAACACCGTCAGTAACAATAATTTTAAATCTGCAATCTTTAGCAGCAATTAATTGTTTTTCTAAATCTTCCATGTCGGCATTTTTAAATCTAAAACGTTGTGCCTTAGATAATCTAACTCCGTCAATGATTGAAGCATGATTTAATGTGTCGCTAATAATTCCGTCTTCTTGAGTAAATAAAGGCTCGAAAACTCCACCATTAGCATCAAAACAAGCAGCATAGAGAATAGTGTCTTCAGTTCCGAAAAAATTTGCAATTTTTCTTTCTAATTCTTTGTGCAAATCTCCAGTTCCGCAAATAAATCTAACCGACGACATTCCATAACCATGAGTGTCTAAAGCATTTTTTGCAGCTTCAATAAGCTTAGGATTATTTGCTAAACCTAAATAATTATTAGCACAAAAGTTTAAAACTTTTTGTCCGCTACTAACTTCTATTTCTGCTCCTTGTGGAGAAACAATAACTCTTTCAGATTTATAAAGCCCTGCTTTTTTAATCTCTGAAATTTCTTCTTGTAAAAATTTTTGATAATTTGAATACATAGATATAATAATTTTTTATTTTAAAAATATGTGTAATTTTAGCAAACAAAGTTAATAATTTTTTGCTCTTTTAAAAATATTATTTCTCATAAATATATGATTTTAGAAAAATTAATTTTGGAAATTTTAAAATAAACTTAGTAAAATCAGATAAAATTAAAAAAATCTTGTATTTTTACATAAAAGAAAAAATTTTTGGCTTATGAAATTAGCAGTAGTTGGAGTTACCGGAATGGTAGGTGCAAGTTTACTTAAAGTTTTAGAAGAATATAAATTCGAGTTTGATGAATTTATTCCAGTCGCATCAGAAAAATCTGTAGGAAAATCAGTATATTTATTAGGAAAAGAATATAAAGTTGTAAGTCTTGAACAAGCTTTAGAGCAAAAACCTGATATTGCGATTTTTTCGGCAGGAAAATCCGTTTCTTTAGATTGGGCTCCAAAATTTGCAAGTAATAATTGTTTTGTTGTTGATAATTCTTCTGCTTGGCGAATGGATAAAGACATTCCATTAATAATTCCAGAAGTGAATATTTCTATTTTAGAAAATTATAATAAGATAATTGCAAACCCAAATTGTAGTACTATTCAACTTGCAGTGGTATTGTGGGCTTTACATTTGAAGTATAGACTAAAACGAGTAGTTGTTTCTACTTATCAATCTGTTACTGGAACAGGACATAAAGGAGTTAACCAATTAATGTCAGAAAGAGCAGGGAAAAAACCAGAAAATATGGCTTATCCACATCAAATTGATTTGAATTGTATTCCACAAGGTGGCGAATTTTTAGAAAATGATTATACCGAAGAAGAAATGAAATTAGTTTACGAAACTCGTAAAATATTGAATTTACCCGAACTCAAACTCACTTCTACAGTTGTGCGTGTGCCAGTTTTAGGTGGACATAGCGAATCTGTTAATATAGAGTTCGAAAATAAATTTGACATTTCTGAGCTTAGAGATATTTTAGAAGAAACAGACGGTGTTAGTCTTTTAGATAATCCTCAAAAAAGTATTTATCCAATGCCATTAACTGCTGAAAATTCAAATCTTATTTTTGTAGGAAGAGTAAGGAGAGATGAATCTTGTAAAAATGCAGTGAATATGTGGATAGTAGCAGACAATTTACGAAAAGGAGCAGCGAGCAATGCAGTTCAAATAGCACAATATATTTGTGACAATTTTATTGAATAATGGCAAAAAGACGAAGAAGGTCAAGAAAGAAAAAAAATAAAAATAGGAGGAATATATTTTTAGTTATTGCTTTAGCAATAATTGCTTTTCTAACTTATTGGTATTACGAAGAAATTCAAAGTTTTTTCTTTCCAAGTCAACATGTTAAGGGTAGTTTTTCAAAATTAAAACTTGAAGGCTTTTCTGTTTATGGGATTGATGTTTCGCAATATCAAGCTAAAATTGATTGGAAAACTTTAAGTTCTGAAGAAAAACCTAATTTTGTAATAATTCGTGCTTGTGCTGGCAAAAATCATAAGGACACTAAATTTGATTATAATTGGAAACAAGCTAAAAAGCAAAATTTATTAAGAGGAGCATATCATTATTATCGTCCTAATGAGAATAGCACAGAGCAAGCAAATTTTTTTATAAAAACCGTAAAACTTGAAAAAGGAGATTTACCACCAATTTTAGATATTGAAAAATATAGCCGAATTCAAAATTTACCAAAATTAAAAGACGGTTTGCTCAACTGGCTTCAAATAGTAGAAGAACATTATGGGGTAACACCTATTTTATATACTTACCATAATTTTTATTTAAACACCTTTGCTCATGATAAGCGTTTCGATAAATATCCTTTGTGGATTGCGTGGTATAATACCAAAAAAAATCCAAATAAAATTAACAAAGATTGGGTGTTTTGGCAATTTACCGACAGAGCAAGAGTTAAAGGAATTAAAGACGATGTCGATATGAATGTGTTTAATGGAAATCTGCAAGATTTAGACGGTTTAAGGTTGAGATAATGTTAAAAAAATTGTTTATATTTGCATAGAAAGGATAAAACATATAATTTTTAAAAATATAATTATGGGAAATAAATATCTGCTATTAATTTTAGGCTTATTGACAACTGTTTTAGGTTTATTAACAATGTTTTTCTCAATTTATGGGGCTTATTTAAAAATTAACCATCTAGAAAATGGAAACTTATTTTTGATTATTTCTGTTTGTATAAGTCCATTGTTTGTGTTGAGTTTAGCGTTTTTTATAAATAAGATTTTGAAAAAAAACAAAAATAGAGCTTTAACCTTATGACGATGCTTTCTATTTTTGAGAAATATGCGTAATTTTCAATAAATTTTTCTAATTACATAATTTAGTACGGAAATTAATTTCAAAATGGATTTAAAAACGAAACTTATTAATGAAAAAGATTTAAGATTAAATGGTTGCTTATACCATAATACCCAAATAAATTTTGCTTACAATTCTAATCGCATTGAGGGAAGTCGTTTGAGCGAAGACCAGACTCGTTATATATTCGAAACGCGTAGTATAGGATTTAAAGATGAAGAAGCTGTTCCGGTAGATGATATTATTGAAACATCAAATCATTTCGCTGCTTTTGACTTTTTGCTTGACAGTATAGACGAAGTATTGTCAAATGAAATTATAAAAACATTTCATAGAATTTTAAAATCTAGCACTGCTGATGCTTATAAATCTTGGTTTCGAGTAGGTGATTGGAAAACATTGGCTAACGAAGTTGGAGGCATTGAAACAACTTTGCCACAAGAAGTCGATGCTGAAATGAATAAACTTAACAATTGGTATAATCAATTATCTAATGTTGATTTTGAAAATATTGTAGAATATCATTATCGTTTTGAGAAAATTCACCCGTTTCAAGATGGCAACGGTAGAGTAGGACGATTGATAATGTTCCGAGAATGCCTGCGAAATAATATAATTCCATTTATTATTGACGAGAGACATAAACAATTTTATTACAGAGGTTTGAGAGAATTTAATTCTGTAAGAACTTATTTAATAGATACTTGTCTTTCAGCACAAGATAGGTATCAAGATTGGATTCAGTATTTTTATGGCAAAACTGATAAAGTATAAATATAACAATCCCACAAAATATTTTATAAAAAAAAGCAAATTAACTTATTAAAAAGTTAGTCTTAGAAATTCAAGCTTTTTTAATTTATTTCTAGTTCATATTCCATTCTAGCTTGAATTCCAGACATATTTTGAGCATTTTTAATTATTTGCCAAAATTTGTAGTTTTTATTTAGTGTTTCTTTAATTACTTTTTCACTAATATTTTTATTCATATCTTTTAAAATCGCTTCAAAGGCATCTTCTTTTTGAGGATATTCTATAAGTCTGTACTCGCTTAAATTAGCTAAACTTGCAGCTTTTGCTACAGCATCGTTTAATCCGCCAATTTCGTCAACTAAACCAATTTCTAAAGCATTAAGTCCGCTCCACACTCTACCTTGACCAATTGAATCAACTTCAGCTTTTGTTAAACCTCTTCCGTCAGCAACTTTTTGTATAAATGTATCATAAAATTCTTCAACTTGATTTTGTATTAGATTAGCTTCGCTAGTTGTGGTTTTTCTAGTTATTTGTCCAAAGTCAGATTGAGCGTTTGTGCCAACGCCATCAACGGTTATACCAAGTTTTTCTGTCATTAGTTTTTCAACATTTGGAAGCATACCAAAAACTCCAATAGAACCAGTTAATGTACTTGGTAAAGCGAAAATGTAGTTTGCAGGACAAGCGATATAATAACCTCCCGATGCAGCAAGATTTCCCATTGATACAACTACAGGTTTCTTTTCTTTTGTTAAAGTTATTTCACGCCACATAATGTCAGATGCCAATCCAGAACCTCCAGGAGAATTTACTCTTAATACTACAGCTTTAATGTCTTCGTCTTCTCTTACTTCTCGAATAATTTCTGCCATCCAGTCGCCAGCAAGTGAACCTTCGCTTTTTCCACCGTCAATAATTTCGCCTTCAGCAAAAATTACTGCTATTTTGTCCTTTGAATTGTTTGCGGTTGTCTTAATTTTCACACTTGCATAATCGCTTAAACTTACAATAAAATCTTCTGGGTCTTCTTCAGACTTTGACATTGTTTTTAATTCAGCTAAAACTTCGTCATAATAAACTAGCCCGTCAACAAACTTGTATTCTTTTGCAGTTTTGGCATCATAAGCCCATAAGCTATCTGCTATAAGATTTAATTTTTCGATTTCTATATTTCTTGATTTAGAAATTTTTGTGCACATGTCGTCCCAAATACTTTGAATTAAAGTTATTGTTTGCAATTTACTAGCTTCGCTCATTTTGTCAGTAAAAAATGGCTCAACAGCTGATTTGAATTGCCCATGACGGAAAATTTGTGCTTCTATGCCTAATTTATCTAAAGCTCCTTTAAAAAATATTACTTGAGAATAAAGTCCTTTCCAATCAAAAGAACCTTCAGGATTCAAATATATTTTATCTGCAACGCTAGCAAGATAATATGATTTTTGTGTATAACCCGATGAATACGCGATTATAAATTTCCCAGATTCTTTAAAATCAATAAGTTTATTACGTATTTCTTCTACAGTTCCCAAACCAGAAGGAATGCTTCCTACGTCCAAAAATATTCCCTTGATTTTATCGTCGTTTTTAGCTTTTTCAATATTTTTTAAAATATTGTTCAATCCCATAGTTTTAGTTGAAGTCATTGATATAAAATCAATATTACTAAATGGATTGTCGGAAGCTTTGTCGGGAATATCTGTTGCAAGTCTTAACTTTAAAACAGAATTGTCATCGATTATTACTTCTTGTTCACTAAAGCCAGCAGCAAAAGCTGAGATAATTGCAATTAAAATTCCAATTAAAACTGCAAAGGTTAAAACACTGCCAAGTAAACTAGCAAGTGTGTATTTAAAAAATTGTTTCATAAAAAATGTTTTTAGTTAGTTTAAAAATTTATAATATTGAGTGTAAAGTTAATATAATTTTTTGATAAAATTTACTTATCAAACAAAAATAATAAGAATTACAAATTTATTACAAAAATATTAAATATTATTTACTTCATTTTTTGCTTTTTCAATAAAGTCTTTGTCGGCACCAAGAATTTCAGCAATTCTAATGGCTTCGGCTGGAGCTTTTTCTTCATCAACCTGAATTAGAGAGTAATCCATAAAATCGTTTATGTTTTCGATATTTATATTCTCATTATCTGAAATATTTTGCAAACCTTTTACTCTAAGTTTTTTGTTAGCTTTAATTCCACTATAATGTGTGCAAATTAAGGAATTTACTTTCAATTCAGTGAG
>DAONZU010000120.1:2643-6534 GCA_035406965.1 Bacteroidales bacterium | reverse complement strand
ATAATACTGATTTTTCTTTTAATATTTATCCTATTCCAGCAGGCGAAACCATAACAATAGATTCAGAAAAAGAAGTTATTGCTCAATTAAATTTTACAATTTATGATATGTTTGGAAGACAAGCAATGAACGGTAAATTAGCAAATACAAAAACCATAATAGATACTAGCGAATTAGCCTCTGGAATTTATTTTATTAGAATTACTTACCCTGTTGATAAAACTCTAACTTATAAGATATTAAAAAACTAACTTATACACTATGACTAGAATCGAGATTGAATATATTCTTAACTCATCACCAAGAATATTATTTGATAGATTATCAACCGAAACTGGTTTGTCGGAATGGTTTGCTGATGAAGTTTTTATAAATGATAATATTTATACTTTTGTTTGGGAAGGCGTTGAAGAAACAGCAGAATTACTAGGCGTTAAAGATTTAGACTATATCCGTTTTAGGTGGACAGATTGTGAAAATGAAGAAGTTTATTTTGAATTTAAAATCCAAAACCACGAGTTAACAAATGAGATTTCCCTTATAGTTACTGATTTTGCCATAAATGACGAACGCGAAGAAGTCATAGAACTTTGGGAAACTCAAATAAATAATCTTAAATATCTCATAGGAGCTTAGGACTTTATCAATTTGTTTTTTATTTTTGCATGAATTAAATTTTAGTCATGCTAAAAAAAATACATAAATATATAATCAAATCTTTTTTAGGTCCGTGGTTAGCTATTTTTTTAATTTGTGTATTTATATTACTCCTTCAGTTTTTATGGAAATATATTGACGATTTAGTTGGAAAAGGATTAGAATGGCAAGTTATTACAGAACTTTTATTTTACGCTTCATTAACATTAATTCCTTTAGCACTTCCACTTTCTATTCTTTTAGCAACTATAATGACTTACGGAAATCTTGGAGAAAAAAACGAGTTATTTGCGATGAAATCTGGCGGAATATCTTTATACAGAATAATGTACCCACTTTTTGTTCTAAATTTAATAATAAGTATTTCGGCATTTTATTTTTCCAACAACCTTCTCCCCTACACTAATTTAAAAATGCGAACACTACTTTATAATATCCAACAACAAAGACCAGAAATAAATCTTCAAAGCGGAATTTTTACCGAACCTGTAAGCGATTTTAGTATCAAAGTTGAACGAAAACAAAGGAAAAACAATGATTTAGAAGATATTTTGGTATATGACCACAGAAATAATAAAAACTCTAGCAGTATTACAACAGCACAAGAAGGAAATATACATATTACCGAAGATAAAAAATTTTTAATTCTAACTTTACAAGACGGATATAGATACGAAGATTTAGATTTTGATAAAGATAAACCAAACAAAAAATACCCACACCAAAGTGCTAGTTTTAAATCACAAACTGCCTATATTGAATTAGACGCATTAGGTATGGACCAAGATAATGAAGATTTATTTAAAAATAGTTTTGACATGTTAAACAACAAACAACTTGTTTTATCAATAGACTCTTTGAAAAAATCTATGTTTGAAAGAAAAAATGCAATATGGTTCAATATAGTTGAATATTCATTATTTAAAGGAAAGCACGAGTGGCTAAATCAAAGTGAAGAAGAATTAATGATTGCCAGCAGACAAGTTGATGAACTAAATGTAGAAGAACTAAAAAATATTCAAGTTGATTCAATTTATAAAAATTTAAACTCAGCTCAAAAAAATAAAATTATAGATTTCGCTTTAAACTATGCTAGCTCAACAAAATTATATGTAGAACTAACTAGAGATGAACTAAATTACACTAATCGCCACATAGCACGGCACAGAATAGAATGGCATAGAAAATATGTTTTATCTATTGCATGTATTTTATTCTATTTAATAGGTGCACCTCTAGGAGCAATAATTCGTAAAGGTGGTTTTGGTTTACCAGTTATTATATCTGTTTTTTTATTTTTGATATATTATATTATTTCTATAACCTTTGAGAAAACAACACGAGAAACTGTTTTTGAACCTTTAACAGGAATGTGGATGAGTACATATGTGCTTATCCCGCTAGCGGGTTTTTTAATTTACAAGGCTGCTAATGATTCTATGAGAGTTAGCACACAATTTTATTCTAATTTAAAAAACAAATTCAAAAGAAAATCAAAAAGAACTTAAAAAACTCAATAATTTTTTATTACTTTGTGCTGATTTTTATGTAACGATATGAGAGTTTTGATTTTAACAAACAAAATGCCTTACCCACCACGAGACGGAGGCTCTATCGCAAGTTTATCATTGGCTTTATCTTTATCTCAAAACAACAATCATGTCGAAATACTTTCAATGAATACATCAAAACACTATACTGAGTTAAGTTCAATTCCAAAAGAAATAACAGATAAAGTAAAAATACATGCTGTTAAAATTAATACCGACACATCTGTTTTTAAAGCTTTAAACAATCTTATTTTTTCTTCTCAACCATACAACGCTCAAAGATTTATTTCTAAAAAATTTGAAAATAAATTAATTGAAATTTTAGAAAAAGATAATTTCGACATAGTTCAATTAGAAGGACTATACCTTTGTCCATATATAAAAACAATAAAAAAACACTCGAAAGCTAAGATTTCCCTTAGAGCACATAATATAGAACACGAAATATGGGAAAGAGCTACATTAAACGAAACAAACGCTTTATATCGTATTTATAAAAAAAATCTTGCAAAAAGAATTAAAAAATTCAAACTTACTTACTTAAACAAATATGATTTACTAGTTCCAATTACCGAGCGTGATGGAAAAATGTTTAATGAATTTGGAAATACAAAACCACAGCAAGTTACTCCAACAGGAATTAATAAAGACAATAAGTTTTTAAAACTTGAAAACAATGGCGAATTTCCCGGATTTTTCCACATAGGCGCTTTAGATTGGATTCCTAATCAAGAAGGTTTAACATGGTTTATCGAAAATGTTTGGAATATATTTATTAAAGATAATCCCGATTGCAAACTAACTGTAGCAGGCAGAAATGCACCTGTTTTATTTGAAAAATATTTGCGAAATTGCAAAAATATTGAATATCTTGGAGAAATTCCAGATGCGGTACAATTTATTGCAACACAATCAGTTATGATAGTACCTCTACTTTCAGGCTCTGGAATGAGAATTAAAATAATTGAAGGAATGGCGGCAGGAAAAACAATAATATCAACATCAATAGGTAGTGAAGGAATAAACACAATTCACGAAAAAAATATATTAATTGCAAATTCCTCAGTCGAATTTTTAACTTCTTTAAAGAAAATTAAAAACAATAGAGAACTTCATAATTCTATTTCTGTAGAAGCTAGAAAGTTTATTCTAGAAAATTTTGATAATGATAAAATTGCTCAAAACTTAAACGACTTTTACTTGTTACACATAAAATGATTATTACACTTCAAATATTATTTTTCTTTTTAGCATTTTTAGTTTTCCACAGCTATGTACTATTCCCATTTATTTTATATATTTTAACAATAAATAAGAAACCAAAATTTTCGGAACTCACAGAAAAAAAAGAAGTTACAATAATCATGTCATTATACAATGAAGAAAGCGTAATTGCCGAAAAACTCGATTCTATATTAAATTCAGATTATCCTCTTGATAAAATTAAAATTATAATTGGCTCTGACAACAGCAACGATAACACTAACGAAATTGTTGAAGCTTATGCAAAAAAACATAAAAACATTGATTTTACAGCATTCACTGAAAGGCAAGGAAAATCTAATGTTATAAATAGTATGATAGATAAATCCACTTCTGAAATTTTAATTTTATCAGACGCAAATGTATTTTTCGATAAAAACACTATTTCCGAATTAGTTAAACCTTTTTCAGACCCTAAAGT
>DAONZU010000120.1:0-2543 GCA_035406965.1 Bacteroidales bacterium | reverse complement strand
AATTTATCTGACGAATTTAGAAGAAAAGTAAGAATAGCCACAGGAAATTTCCAAAATCTAAAAGAATTTAAACATTTCTTGTGGCCCCCATGGACAGGGTTGGCTTTTAGTTTTTTATCACACAAAGTTTTAAGATGGATTACACCAATATTTTTAATTCTAGCTTGGGGAATTAATTTTTACCTTGCTTTCTTATCAAACTTCTATCTCGTATTATTCTGCTTATATAATTTTGTACTTTTATTACCATTAGTTGACTATTTACTTAAAAAAATAAATATTCATAACGTATTTTTGCGTTTTATTACACATTTTTTATCAATGAATGTTGCTTTACTTACAGGAATGTTTAGAGCGATGAAAGGAGTTAAATCAAATGTCTGGAAACCCACAAAACGAAATCAATAGACCTTTAAACACAATAGAAGAGGCTATTGAAGATATTAAAAATGGAAAAGTCGTGATTGTTGTTGACGACTACGATAGAGAAAATGAAGGCGATTTTGTTGTTGCAGCCGAAAAAATTACACCAGAAATAGTAAATTTCATGGCAACACATGGACGTGGTTTAATTTGCGCACCACTTACCGAAAGCAGATGCAAGGAGTTAGAACTAGAATTGATGGTAGGAAAGAATACTGCATTACACGAAACTCCATTTACTGTTTCGGTTGATTTGAATGGTCATGGTTGCACAACAGGAATTTCAGCCGCAGATAGAGCAAAAACAATTTATGCTTTAATTGACGACAAAACAAAACCTGATGACTTAGGACGCCCAGGTCATATTTTCCCACTTATGGCTAGAGAAAACGGCGTACTAAAACGTGCAGGACATACAGAAGCTGTTGTTGACCTAACAAGATTAGCAGGTTTAAAAGTTGGTGGTGCTTTAGTCGAAATTATGAACGAAGACGGAACTATGGCTCGACTTCCACAGCTAATGAAAATTGCTGATAAGTTTAACCTCAAAATAATTTCTATTGAAGATTTAATAAAATATCGCTTGGAGTTTGATAGCCTAATAATTCGTGGCGACAAAGTTAAATTACCTACTGATTACGGCAATTTTGAAATGGTACCTTTCAAACAAACAAACAATGGATTAGAACATTCTGCACTTATAAAAGGAAGCTGGGAACCTGACGAACAAATATTAGTAAGAATTCATTCTAGTTGCGTTACTGGCGATATTTTTGCTTCTCAACGCTGCGACTGCGGACATCAACTGCACGAATCAATGAAAATGATTGAAAAAGCAGGAAAAGGTGTGATAGTATATCTTGACCAAGAAGGACGTGGCATTGGACTTATGAATAAAATATCTGCTTACAAACTTCAAGAAAATGGTTTAGATACTGTAGAAGCAAATCTTCACTTAGGTTTTAAAGCTGATGAAAGAGATTATGGGGTTGGTGCACAAATACTCAGAAGCCTTGGAGTAAGAAAAATGACGCTTATCACAAATAATCCATCGAAAAAAGCAGGATTAAAAGGATATGGTTTAGAAATTTGTGCAATACAACATATTGAAATAAAACCAAATAAATTCAACAAATTTTATCTTAAAACTAAAAAAGATAAAATGGGACACGAACTTAACTTAGGCGAAAGTGAATAAGCTTAAAATCGTTTATATGGGTACTCCTGGCTTTGCTGTGGAGCCTTTAAAACAATTGCTTGAAGACAATCAAAAAATTCTTGCAATAATTACTGCACCCGATAAACCTGCTGGTAGAGGCAAAAAAATATCAGAATCAGAAGTTAAAACTTTTGCTAAAGATTTGAATATCAAAATATTACAACCAACAAATTTAAAATACCCTGATTTTATTTCTGAACTTAAAAGTTTAAATGCCGACTTATTTGTTGTTGTAGCTTTTAGAATGTTACCTAAAGAAGTGTGGCAAATTCCAAAATATGGAACAATAAATTTACATGCCTCTCTTCTACCCGATTATCGTGGTGCTGCACCAATAAATCATGCTATTTTAAACGGCGACACAGAAACTGGACTAACAACATTTTTCATCAACGAAGAAATTGATACTGGAAATATAATTTTTCAAACAAAATGTGAAATACTTGAATCCGACAATGCTGGCACATTACACGATAAATTGATGAATTTAGGAGGCGAATTATTGGTTAAAACAGTAAATTCCATAGCAAACGGCACAGCAAAAAGTACAGAACAAAATTCTCTAAAAACAGATAAACTACGCCCAGCACCAAAATTGACTAAAGAATTTTGCAAACTTGATTTTAACAATTCTGCTGAAAAATTACACAATAAAGTTAGAGCCTTATCGCCTTATCCAGCAGCTTGGTTTGAATTAGCAAACACAGAAAATACAATTAAAGTTTTTGAAACATCTTACGAGATAAATAAACACAATCTTGAAACAGGCAAAATAATTAGCGATAATAAAAACGAAATTAAAATTGCTGTAAAAGATGGCTTCCTTCTTATACACGAACTTCAAATGTCGGGTAAAAAAAGAATGAAAACCAAAGATTTTTTAAATGGATATAAATTCTAA
>DAONZU010000119.1:3102-6601 GCA_035406965.1 Bacteroidales bacterium | reverse complement strand
TTCTATATGAATTGTTGCATGAATATTCATCTCGTTTAAAATATCTTTTTCTATTGCACTTGCTATTTTATGTGCTTCTGCAATATTGTAATCTGGATTTAATTTTATATGAAAAGTAAGCTCTTGGTGTGTTGAATAATTATGAATATGAAAGTGATGAGCTTCAACATCGTGAATGTAATTTTTAGAAATTATTTCCTTCACTTTATTTATTAAATCGTCGCCAGCTTCTTCGCCAAGTAATTTGCTTATCGCTTCTTTAATAATTTCAAAAGTTGCATAAAATAACATTAAAGAAATTATTATTCCTAACACAGAATCTATCCACCAAAAATATTTTGCCACAGCTATTCCAGCTAAAACAACAACAGACGAAAGCGCATCTGACCTATGGTGCCAAGCATCTGCCTTTATTGATAAATTTTTGGTTTTACGTGCAATATAAAAAGCATATTGAGCCAAGCCCTCTTTTACTACAATAGAAATTGCAGTAGCATAAATAGCAATTTTTCCATAATGCACAGCTTGATGTTCGCTAAATAGTTTTACAGACGAACTTAAAAAATCCCAGGCAATAATTCCTAAAATAAAACCTACAAATAAAGCTGCTATTTGCTCCCAGCGTCCATGTCCAAACGGATGTTTTTTATCTGCTTTACGCGAAGACAAAAATATTGCTAATACAACAACTATTGAGCTAATAGAGTCCGACAAAGTGTGCCAAGCATCAGCAATAATTGCAATTGAGCCTGTTTTTACTCCAGCCCAATATTTTAAAGCAAACAAAAAAACATTTGCAATAACTGAAATTCCTGCTGCCCAATAGCCTGCACGTGTCCTATCTATTTGACCATCAGCCTTTTTCATCACAGATAATATCTCATATCTTTAATATATTTATACACTTTTTCAGGCATAAAATATCTGACATCTTTATATTCTTTTATTGCTTTTCGAATAAAGCTAGAAGAAATTTCCATCATTGGTGCATCAACAATTTCTATATCAGCTTTTTCGCCAAAACTTTTAAGGTCTGGAATTATTGCCCCCGGTCTTTTATAAACATATAGTTTATAATTTTCCAAAATAAGTTTGTAATTTTTCCATTTATGAAAAGTTTCTAAATTATCTCCACCAATGAGTAAGCTAAATTTTTTGTTAGGAAATTTTTCTTCCATATATACTAAAGTATTAATTGTATAATTTGGTTTTGGAAGGTTAAATTCTATATCCGACACTCTAAACTTTGGATAATCGCCAATAGCAAGATTTACAAGATGTTGCCTTTCTCTATCTCCTAAAAGATTTTGATTTTGCTTAGCTGGATTTTGTGGTGTTATTACAAACCAAACCTCACGCATTCCATAAAATTCTGTAAAATACGAAGCAATAGCCAAATGTCCGTTATGGATAGGATTAAACGAACCAAAAAACAACAATATTTCTACTTTATTTTGCATTTAATAAATCTATTTCAAAAACTAAAGTCGAAAATGGTGGAATTATTCCATATTTTTCTTCTCCATAAGCCAAGCGGAAAGGAATAATCAAAATCGCATGACCACCAACATTCATTTTCGATACACCTTCTTCCAAACCTTCTATCACTTGATTTTCGCCCACAACAAATTCAAAAGCTTGATTTCTTTCCAAGCTAGAATCAAAAACGCCACCATCAATAAATCCTGCTGTGTAATGAATTTGCACCTTTTGTCCTTCTGTAACTTTTTTGCCAGAACCCTGCTTAACTGTCATAATTCTCAATCCCGATTCTGTTTTAACCGCAGGATATTCAAAATTTAAAAGATACCTTTCAATATGACTATCTTCTTGATTTATGTAGTAAGCATACATTTCTTTATTTTTCATAACATACTCAGCATCAGATACAATCTTTAACATTTTAATATTAAAAATTAACTTATCGCCTTTTTTAATATTTTTTGGAAGATTAACTTTGCCTTGAGTATAAGTAAAAAAATTATACGCATCTATTCTAAATGCAGCAGAATCGCCTTCATATAAAAGCAAAAAAGCTTCTTCAATACAACCGCCTTCATGAGATGGTGTTGTTAGCCTCATCTTAAAGTTTTTATCAATATCTGAAGTTTTAAATAAAATAGAATCTGATTCTGTTTTATAGCTCATATTTATAAAAATGACATCTCCTATTTTTGGTCTTAATTTAGATTTTGATTTTGTAATTATTCTATACTCCAAACCAGATTTTGTCTTTTGATAAGCTTTATCTGTTCCTCCTTCTACATATTCAATATTACCATCGTTACCAAAAACCAAAACTGCTGCACTTTCCGATGCCGAATCAGCATTATATTTTAATTCTGGCTTTTTTTTCAAGTCAGTTTTTTCTTGATTTTCAGACTTTTTATTTTTACACGAAAAACCAAAACCTAGTACAAGAAATAGAACTATGAAGATTATTATCTTTTGCATTTATTCAACTTTTAAAAGTTCAACTTCAAAAATTAAAGTTGTATATGGTAAAATATTTCCTTTGCCTTCTTTTCCATAAGCAAGTTTAGATGGAATTATCAATGTCGCTTGTCCACCTTCACACATCATAGCAATTCCTTCTTCCCAGCCTTGTATAACATTTTTATTACCTAATTGAAATCTAAAAGGCTCTCTTCCCAAAGTAGTTTCAACCAAATCTCCGTCAATAAGCATTAGAGAATAATGAACAGTAATAAATGAACCTTCTACGGCTTGTTTGCCTTTTCCTTTTACCCTTTCAACATATATCAAACCTGATTCTTCTGGTTCTTCGGTAATATTAAAATTATCCAAATATTTTTGTAAAAATCTCATTTCAGCTTCTTCGCTTTGATGATATTTTTCTGCTAAAATTTTAGAATAATCTTCTTTAGTAATTTTTTCTAAAACTCTAACTTTAACAATTAAATAATCTTCATAAGTTATACCTTCGGGCAAATTAGCAAACATTTCTGAAAATCTTAAAAAACTTTCAGCATGAACTCTAAACACGGCAGAATCTCCTGCTCCCAACATCAACATTCCGTCTTCGAAGCTACCACCGATATGAGCAGGTTTTGCAATAGTTCTAAGATATTTTCTTTCAGAATTTTTAGAATTAAATATTTCTTTACCATCTTCGGTTTCATAGCTTAAATGCAAAGACACCAAATCTCCAACTTTAAGCAAAGAATCTTCATTAATTTTCTCAATTATATTATATTCCAATCCCGACTTGTGCTTTTGAAATTTTAATTCATTTCGTCCACAAGAAATTATTAAAACTAAAATTGTAAAAACAAAAACTAAATATTTCATATTCTTTATTTTAATACCAACCATCTTCTAAAACAACCTCATCTTCAGGAAAATACAAATCTACTAATTCCACATCATAAACTAAACTAGAATAATAAGGAATTCTATATCCATCTCCTGGAACGCCATAAGCCAAATATGGTGGTGCTATAAATCTAGCTTTTTCGCCTTTTCTCATTTTTAAAAC
>DAONZU010000119.1:0-3002 GCA_035406965.1 Bacteroidales bacterium | reverse complement strand
TCAAAAGAAAAGCTATTGTAAACCTCATCAAAAACTTTGTCTTTTTCCACACCAGCTTCTAGCAGTTTGCCAACTATTTCAAATGTTTTTGGCGAAGACGAATTATATGAAAACGAGCCTGTATCAGTCATAATTCCAACATATAAATTTGTTGCCACATCTTTATCAAACTCATTTTTAAGGTTTGTTGCCATAATCAAATCATAAATCAATTCTGCTGCAGAACTACGAGTAGTATCTGAAATTAACAAATCGCTAAATTGCTCAGGATTAGGATGATGGTCAATAACAATTTTATAAGCAGATGAGTTTTCAAAAGCTAATTTCAATCTATCCAATCTTCCCAAAGAATTAAAATCAACCCCTATAAGCAAATCGACATCAGCAAACATATTGTCGTCAATTTCTCTTCTTTTGCCAATTACATTTATTTTATTTGCAAAAGGCAAAAAATTTAAAAAACCAGGAAATTGCGAAGGACTAATTACTTCAACATCTTTACCCATTTTTTTAAGAATAATAAATAATGCAAGTGCTGAACCTATTGCATCGCCATCAGGATTATAATGTGGTAAAATCTTTACTTTCTTACTCTTACTAATCTTGTCTTCAAGAATTTCTATTTGATTTTTAAATTTTTCAATAATCATAAAATAATTTATCTCACAATAATTTCTTTAACAAACTTACGTCCCAACCTAGCGTTAATTCTTTTCACTAATTCGTTACGTATAAGTAAAATTTCATTTCTAACAATAGATGATGATTTTATGCTAACATAAAGTTTTCCTTTATCAAAAACTATTTCTTTTGTCAATTTTGCAATATGTTCGCCTGTTTCTTCTGCCCAAATAGTTTTTATTCTGTCTGCATCTAAGCCGTCTTGCAAGTTATTTTCCTTTATAGCTTGTCTCACAAGGTCGCCAAGTCGTATTGTTTCAGATCTTCTCATAATTATATTTTAAACAAAAAAACTATTTTTATTCATAAATCACAAATTTTGGTTTTTCAAAATCGCCTTGTATTTTTAATAATCTAAAAATTCTTTTTGGCTTTTTCGGTAATTTCACTTCACTTTTCTCAGAAAAAGCATATAAAGCAACTTTAACCAAATTAGTATAATAATGTTCTGGAATGTCTAATAAAATATTAAAATTTAATTTTTTCAATTTCAAATCTATATCTCCGACTAAATCTGCGTTTAAATCATTAAGTTTCATTCTAAATGGCAAAAGATTTAAACTGTCGTTTTTCAAAATAAACTTTGCTTCAAAATCAGATATTTTTAAATACTTTTCATCAGCAATACCGTATTCTCCAAAAATATCTGACTGCTGTTGAAATTGTTTTAAACCAATTTTATTTTCACCATAAGATTTTGCCGATTTTTCTTTGTCTAAATAAATAGTATTTTGAATATTAGCAGTTAACCAACCCGAAATACTTGTGTCTTCATCAAGAAAATAGTTTAAAGCAAAATTATTCAAATCAAATTCCGTTATAAACAAATTGTCTTCTCCTTTTTTCAGCTTTTCAAAATTAAATTGCAAATATCCTTCTTCAAGAATAATTTTATTTGATTTAAAAACAAAATGCTCGGAATCCATTATAAAATTGGTTTCAATATTAAAAATGTCTTTTTCGAAAATATTTAAAGTATCGATTTTACAAGTTGTACTTAGTTTTAATTTATCGCTAATATATGGTTTAAAATTCTCTGAAGAAAAAGAAGGAATAGTTTTGCTTGATACTTTTTTCTCATCTATTTCAAACTTTGGAATAATTAGTTTTGAAAAGTTACACTCACTAGCAAATAAAATTGGTTTTTGTTTTATATAGTTTGTAAAATCACCGAAATTTATGACAAAATCTCCCTTTGAGTATTTTGAACTAAAATCAGAATTAAGAACAAATTCATTATTTTTAAATTCAATTTCTGCATTTGTCATTTCAAAAACAGGACTTGTAAAATTTGAACTAACTAAAAAATCGCCTTGCTTAGAATTTTTATGCAAATTATATTCATATTTTAAATCGGATTTGGCTTCAAGATTAAAATCAAAATTTTTGTTTTCTAATTCTAAAATTTTAGCAAAGTTTTTATAACTAAACTCTCCGTTTAAACTTGAACTTAAACAATAATTTGTATCAGATAATTCCATAAAAAAATCACCAGTTAAATTTTCCTTAGCTGAACAAACATTTAGATTTTTAAGACTGCTTGAATTTGCAAAACTCTCGGAATTATTTAGTTTAACATCATATTCAAAATTTATAAAAATAGAATCTAATGTGTTTTTATTCTTAATTACCAAGCTATCAGCCAGTAAGCAATAATCCATTTTTGAAACGCTCATATTTTCAAAACACGCTAAAGCCTCAAGATCTAACAAAATTTCGCCTTTATAATTATTTGTTTTTGATTTTATATTTGACAAATCAGCATTTGCATTAATTGTGATTTTAGAATTTGCAAGGCTATCTGTATTCATAAAGAATTTGCAACTAAGAGGAAATTCATTCAAGCAGATTTTAGCATTTGCCGACAAATCATCTTTAAAACTTACAAAATCGCCATTGACTCTACATTTTAGCTCATTTTGCATTTCTGTAGAATAAAGACATTCAAGATTAAAATTTGCTTCTAAATCTTCCACATCAGAATTAAGTTCTAGTTTAAATTGTATATCTGACAATTTTTGCTCTTTATTATTTTTTCTGTCAATATTTTCTATTATTCCATCTGTTAAAACAATTTCCCTAAACTTAACCGACATTTTTTGAAAAGCCTCATCATCTTTATAAAGACTATCTTTTTCAATAATTTCTTTATTTAAAATATTATCCCAACACAAATTTTCATTTTCTGAAATTATATTTTTGATAGTTAAGTTATCCAACAAAATATTGCCAAATACAATAGAATTTGTTTTTTTATCAAAATCCTCTAAATCAAGCCTTAATTTTTCACAACTTATTAAAGTGTCGTTTTCAAATTCGCC
>DAONZU010000118.1:0-6615 GCA_035406965.1 Bacteroidales bacterium | reverse complement strand
GTTTTCCTGAAACGCTATAAAACTCTATGTTTTCTATTAAGAAATCGTTTGATTCAAATATCACAAAATCATTAGCTGGGTTAGGATATATGGATATTTCATTTGTTATTTCGTCTTCAATTCCTGATTGTCCATAAAATGTAACTTTTATTGTATCTGTATGAGTACAACCATTTAAAGCATAGGCTGTTAACCAAAATTCGTGTACACCATTTCCATATTCTGAACCATAAACAGTTAGCATAGGTCCTGTAAATCCTGTATTCCATAAGTATTCAGAGAAGATATGCTCAATACCAATGTTTACATAAGAATCAACATGTGCTGAGACATCATTTCCTAAGCTAAAACTAATAGGTTCGCGTAAGTCCACAAAAATTGAAGCAGTAGTTTCGCAACCAAAGCTATCTCCTGTAACAGTTACAGAATAAGTACCTGGTGCATTTACTGTAATGCTTGATGTTGTTGCATTATTACTCCACAAATATGAATAAGCACCGCTTCCTGCATTTATAGTATATGGTCCACACGACACTACATCTTCTGGTATTGTTGCTAAACTATAGTAAGGGTGAAAAGTAACAACAATTGTATCAGAATTTGGGCAATTATTTTCTCCTAGTACTTCGAGAATAAAAGTTCCGCCTAGCTCCACTTCTAAATACTGATTATGGCTCAAACCGTTGTTCCAATTGTAGTGCGAATATGAAAGATTTGTTCCTATAGTAGCTGTTTCTCCTTCACATAAATCAATATCAGGTCCTAAATCTATTTCAGGAGATGGATTAACAATAACTTCTACTGTATCGGTTGATGCAGTTGCGCAAGAGTTGTAAGCTAAACAATAATAATTTCCTGAGTTTTGCAAACTTACATTTTGAATATTTAAAACAGTATCATTAGCTCCTGAAATTGGCACATCATTTCTGTACCATTGTAGATAATAATTTTCACCTTGAGCAGCCATTATTAGATTTAAAGTTTGATGTTCGCATAAAGTTTGATCTACAGGATCCCATGTGATTGCTGGTGGTGTTCCAATAATAATTTCGGTTTCTTCGGAATCGACAGAAGAACAATCGTTTGTAACTCTGCAAAAATATGTGCCAGTTTGATTTAGTTGAGCATCAGAAATTATTATTGCGCTTTCTGTTTCTGTTGAAATTGCCGAGCCATTTCTATACCACAAATACGATAATGGCTCCTCTCCTATTGCAGCAACGGACATTTCGTGAGAACCGCCAATACAAATTTCTGCTCCAATAGGTTCTTGAGTTATTTCTGGCAATGCTTTTACTAAAACATTAATTATATTGGAGTTAACATCATCGCACATATTTGAAACTATGCAATAATATTCTCCAGATGCTTCGGGCAAAGCTGATTCAACAACAAATTCATTTCCTTCAAAAACTGGTTCTTCTACACCGACGACATACCATTTTATTTCTAATGGTTCAGTGCCTAAAGCGTTAGCACTCAAGCTAAAATCTTCACTTTCACACACTTCTACATCTTGAGAAAACTCAACAATACTTGGTGGTGTGTTCACTATAACTGCAACTACATCGCTTGTAACAGAACCACATTCGTTAGTTACAATACAATGATAATCTCCGGCTTGTCCAACATTTATTCCTGTAATTGTCATTGATTCAGTTTGATCTCCTACAATATTGTCTCCATATACGTCTAAATTATTTCTTTGCCATTGATAAGACATTGGTTGCGTACCTTCTGTTTTTATTAAAAGAGTATGGTTATCGCCTACACAAAGTTCTGCTCCAATAGGTTGTATTAAAATGACAGGTGCTTTTTTCCCTGTAATTTCGGCGGTGTTGCTTGTTACAGTTCCGCAAGAGTTTGATAGCTCAAAATAATAACCTGTGTTTTCGCCTTCTGCTATAGAAATTGTTAAATTATCATCTGTTGCATTTGGTATTAATCCTGTATCAGTATTATACCACTGATAAGTTACTTCTGTAGTGCTATGACCAGAACCATGAAGAACAACAGCATCGGTTGCACACATATTTTGGTTTAATGGTTGTCCTGTTATTGTTGGCAGTGTATTAACTGTAGCATAAACATTACTACTAGTTGTGTCGCCACAAATATTATATACATTTACACAATAAAAATCTGAATGAGGATAGCTTATGTTAGTAAGTTGTAAACAAGAAGATTCTTCTGTGGACAAGTCTGCTCCATTTTTTTTCCACAAATAATGCAAATCTTCGCCTTCTGCTTCCACACAAAACTCAACAGTGCCTCCTTCGCAAACTGTGGTTGTTTGTGGTTGTGTTGTAATTGTTGGCGGACCAAAAACACTTATCTCTAAAGTGTCGGAATAAACAGAACCACAAGCATTTTTTACTCTACAATAGTAAATTCCGGCATCACTAACTACAGCATTTGTTAATTGGTAGTTTTGAACATAGCTAGCAACATCTTCTCCGTGATACCAAGTAAATGAACAATTTGTTCCTGTATATTCAACAGAAAAATTATTATTTGCCCCTAAACAGATTGTATTATTTTGAGTTGTTACATTAGTTATAGTTGGAATTTCAGAATCAACTTTCACATTAACAGTATCAGATGTAACACTACCTTCGCTATTGCTAACTACACAATAATATTCTCCACTATCTCCAGTTACAAAACTAGCAAAACTTAAGATGTTGGAATTTTCTCCTGTAGCACTTTCATTATGATACCATTGGTAAGTTAACGGGTCTGTTCCTGTTGCTGCAATTTTCAATTCTCCACTTTCTCCTTCACATTTGTGAAGACTTTGCGGTTGCGCCTCGATAACTGGTTGAGTAAGAGCGAATTTTACAAAAAAAACGAGAAAAATAAATACTAAATACTTTTTCATAATATATGACTTTATGTTTACAATTAAGCAAGCAAAATACAAAAATAAATTATGTAATAGTTATATTTTATTAAATATTTATAAACAATTTTTTATTTATAAAAAAAGTTGATTTAATAATAAAAGTAAACATTATACAATGACTTTTTCAATCAGTAAATCTATATTTTAATCCTATAGAAAAATTTAACCAATCAATAAGCCATGAGTCATATCCTCCAAGCATTCCAAATTTTTCATAAGCAGTTAGTTCGGGATTAATCATTATTGATGTGGAAATTTTTTCAGAAAAGATTTTGCTTATTTCATATTCAATTAAAAAACCTAAACCTAACCTATTATTTATACGATAGTTATACTTAAAATTTCCACTACTGATAAATCCATTTTCAATTCGTGTTTTTTCGCCTTGAAGATGAAAATAATTTAAACCAACATTACAACCTACATACAAATTAGATTTTTCGTTTTCAACCAATATGTATGAATAAATTAAATTTACTGCAATTCGTCTATTTTGAGGCTCATATGTTTCAATATATTTTGAAATTCCATCTTCTGTTGATGAGTAAATATCATCATATTTAGTGTTGTAAAAATAATGTCTAAACGATAAGCCTATTCTATTTTTTTTAATAAAATGATAATATTTTAAATCATAAGCACAGTTGTTTTTAAACTGTTTTGCCGTACTACTAGAATATAAAGCCGAAACATCTATTTGTTGTCCTTGAGCAATATTTATTAAAAATAGAGTAAAAATTGCAATTAAACATTGAGTTTTCATTTTTAGAGTTTTAAAGCAATAGTTTTCCTTGTGTTTCCACAGGATTTTCATAGTTTTCGTCAATTAATAAATTTGTAGATTTTATGGCTTGTGTTGCTAAAAAATCACATCTATTATTTTCCACAGTCTCTGAATGTCCTTTAACCCAAACAACTTCAACATTATGTTTTTTATAAACATCTAAAAAGCGTTTCCACAAATCGGGATTTTTAACTTTTTTAAATTTTCTTCTAACCCAGTCGTCAATCCATTTTTCATTTATAGCTTCGGAAACGTATTTTGAGTCTGTATAAAGTGTAACATTTGAATTTTCTTTTTTCAGCTGTTCTAGGGCAACAATTACTGCCAATAATTCCATTCTATTATTTGTGGTAAGTCGAAAACCTTGAGACATTTCTTTGCGGTATTTTCCTGAAATTAAAACAATACCATATCCTCCTTGTCCTGGATTACCCGAACAAGCTCCATCAGTGTAAATAATAATATTTGGTTTATCCATAAGTTATTTACTCAACATAACTCTTCTGTTGACAACATTGCCATCAAAATTTAGAGAAAACACATATAATCCTTGTGGCAAGTCAGAGATGTTTATAGGGATTTCTTCTGTATTTACAAATGAATTTATTGTTTTCACCACTCTACCTGTAATATCAACCACTTGTATATTTAAGTCGGTTCCAAAATTTACTTCTCCAGTAGATATGTAAACTATTTCTGTAGCTGGATTTGGATAAATATCTATATTGTTTTTAATTTCGAACTCGTTAACATCAACTACACAAGTAACTGGACGAATAGCCGATGATGTTCTATATCCCAATTTAGCTGTTGCTGTTGCCCATTCTGAATTTGATTCTACATACAAGGTATTTAGAGCAGAAGTTCCTCCTCTGTTATGTGCGATGCTTACAGAAAATCTATCATCGCTTATACCGTCACCATCTATATCTACATAATTTATTTTATATCCTACGAAAAATGGTCCATCAACTTCTATTGTTTGCCCAAACTCAATTACATAATTAAAATTTTCAGGTATATCTCTAATAAAATAATCTTTTTTTGCTAAAACTTCTTCGGGATATACTGTGTTTCCATTCCAAATATAAAATGTTACCTTTGAGTTATATTGCCCTGCTTGCGATTTTACAACAGGAACTATTAAAGCATCTATTCTTTCGAAAGAATGTTGTTCAAATTTATCGGCATAGGTTCTAATTTTTTGTCCATTATGTCCTCCAACTTCTCCCCATGTTCCAGAAACAGTAGGGCTATAAATATTTTCATAGGTTTCTACATTTGAAATTGTATCACAATATTCATTAACAGGTCCTGAAAAAACCAAAATATAATCATCTCTATATTCGTAATGTGAGCCACAACCATTATTCACAGACAACGACACATCAAAAAACCCTGCAACATTATATTCAATTCCTCGTATAATATTTGAAGTTGCTGCATAAGTTGGGTAACCGCCTTGAAAATACCAATTCCAAGTTGTAGGATTATTTAGTGATTGGTCTTCGAAATATACTTTAACACCAGATCTTATTAATCGACTAGATGCTTTAAACTTAGCTTCGGGTATTGCTACACATGGGTCTGTTTCAGCGACTACTATATAGTCTTCTTTTCTTATGGTATCTATTCCCATATTGCTTTCTACAATTAGTTCTACATCATAGGTTCCTGGCTCAAGGTATAAAATTGCATTTGGATTTTGGAGTGTTGAAGATGTTTGTGCTGCTCCTTCGAAAAACCATTTCCATATATAAGGATTTCCCTGACTTCTATCAGCAAAATTAATAAAATCTCCTGGTGCTATATATACTCTATCTGCCATAAAGTCTGCAATTGGAGGAATTGTTGCAGCCGGAATAACATTTATATATTTTTCTTTAATCTCAGAATCTTGGTCTCCATCTGCATCTTCGACTCTTAAACTAACTTTATATTTTCCTACAGTTGTATAACCTACTGGTGTGGGTTCTGCAAAAGTAGAACTTGGCGGAATACCACCCTCAAAAACCCATGCGTAAGATTCGAATGGACCGTTTTGAGATAAATCTGTAAACTGTACAACACCACCTGCAGGAATTGTCGTGTAATCTGCTACAAAGTCTGCAATTGGAGTTTCTGTATTTGGTAACACTTCAATACATGCTTCAACAATCTCAGTATTTACTTGAGTGCTATTTTGAACTTCCAACATAACATCATAAGTTCCAGGAAAATGATAACAAATTCCTACTGGATGCTGTGCACTAGAAGTGGCTGTCTGTGCTCCAGGAAAACTCCATAGCCAAGCTGTTGGTCCTCCTGTACTCATATCTGTAAAATTAATACATTCGCCAGCTGTAATTGTGTAAACCGAAGCCACAAAACCAGCGTCTAAATTACCTTTTGAATCTTTTGACTTTTGTGCAAATGCTGTAAATCCTATTAAAACAAAAATAAGACTTAGGATTGTAATTTTTTGAGTAAACATTTTTATCATAATGTTGACAATTTTTAGTTTATGCTAATTTACAAAGATACAATTATAAATAAAATAAACGTGAAAATTTTAAATTAATTTTACTTTAAATGCTACTATTTACTAAAAACATTTGCTATACAACGCACCGCAAACACATAACTTGCTAAATTACAACCATTTACGCATCGACCAAAAGAGGCTAACGCGTCTCTCGCTACTTCCAACACCCATGATGCTCGCTCGGATTTGTAATCCGAGTGTAACACTTCCAACACTCGGATTACAAATCCGAGCGAGCGGGGGAAGCCAGTTAAAAGTTGACAAATTTTGTTATAAATTTCCCTTTATAAACTTTTAACTAATTGTTATTTTTTAGTAATTCTTGAATTGGCGGAATTCCATTAGGCGTTTCTTCTTCAATAGCTTTTAAAACTGCTCCACCGCCAGTAAACATATAATATT
>DAONZU010000117.1:0-6621 GCA_035406965.1 Bacteroidales bacterium | reverse complement strand
TAATTTAAAATCATCATCAGATATTTTGTTTAAATCTTTTGCTAAATATAGCATAGAGCGAATTTCGCCACAAGAACCTTTGGCTATAAATAAAAAATGCTTAAATTCGTTATTGCTTTTACGTTCAAACCCTTCAGCAATATTATTCATTACAGAAATAGAAGCACTTTGTATTTAGTTTTTAAATTCAAAATCTTTACTTTCTTTAAATAATGAATATACTCTAACTGTTAAATCTTTAGCTTTTTGCCAAGCCATAATTTCCTCAAATCTGTTAAACTTCATACTTTAAAAACTTTATATACTTTTAACTTTACGAACTTTACAAACTTTACGAACTTTATGAACTTTCAACTTATTTTGAGCAACCTATGTTTTCAAACTTTTCCTGCCACCCTTCCTCAGCATAGCTAATTATTTCAGGACATTCAGTGCCGAAGGAGTAAAGCTTTCCGTATTTTATATCTTCTATAATTAATTTTTTGATAGGATTAATTTCGCTATCGCCAAGTGATTTGTGAACAGCATGAATATCTTTGCAAAACAATTTTCTTCCTTTAAAATATCCGTTTCCTACATTGTAAATATATGCGTAATTACATCTGCCTTCAAGTTTGTAGTCGCCTGTGGAGGCATGACTTCTAAAATACAAACTGTCGCCACTCAAAATCATGTCTGTAGTTAAAATTCCTGCCCAGTTTTGTATCGAGAGAGTATTAAAATATAAACTATCTAAAGTTTTTAAATCGCAAGTTTCGTTTATTGTAATTTCTTTTAAGTTAGGACAAGTAATGGTTAATTTTGGTTTAATTCTTTTTCTTAGCCATTCGCAAGTGTTTCTATTTTCTAAAATCAATTCCTTGCCTTCAATTTCGTGACTAATAAATGGAATTAAATTTTCGCCACAATTAATACTTAAAATATGTTCGCTACCAGTGATAAATGTAATTTCAAAATCGCTTTTAATTTGCACTTTATTAAAATCATCTAAATAGATTTTTTCAGTTGTAATTTCGCCAGTAGATTTCATACAGCGGTTTTTATCGGTGTCGCAAGCATTAAAGCCTAAACTAAAAACCACAATTATTAAAAATAAATATCTATATTTTTTCATGTATTAAACTTAAAAAATTCAATCGCTAAGATAATATTTTTTAAATTAACTTTATATTGTTAAAAAAACAAAATAAGTCAATCGTTTATTTCGTTAAATCTTAGCATATTGCAACTAAAAATATTGAATTATGTGGAGAATGTCTTTTGTAATTTTTTTAACTTCTGTACTTTGCTTGGTTACCACTTCTTTTAACTATAAAACCAACGATTTTCCAACAAAGAGAACAACAAAACCACCTTCGTTTTTAGACGAAAATAATCCTTGGGTTGATTCAGTTTTTAATACTTTAACACAAGATGAGAAAATCGCACAGCTATTAATGCTGCCTGCATATTCCAATAAAGGCAAGTCTCACGAAGAACATATTTTAAGTTTAATAAAAAATTATAAAATCGGCGGTTTAATTTTTATGCAAGGCGGTCCGCATAGGCAAGCTGTTTTGTTGAATAAATATCAGTCAAATTCTGAGTTGCCACTTTTAATTTCAATGGATGCGGAGTGGTCTTTGAGCATGAGATTGGACTCTACCGTGCTTTATCCACGGCAAATGATGTTGGGAGCAATTCAAGATAATGAGCTTATTTATGAAATGGGAGCTGAATTTGCTCGACAGTTGAAAAGAGTAGGAGTTCATGTTAGCTTTTCGCCTGTTTGCGATGTAAACAACAATCCACTTAATCCTGTAATTAACGACAGATCTTTTGGCGAAGATAAGTATAATGTTAGCATAAAATCATATTATTATATGAAAGGCTTGCAAGACAATGGAGTTTTGGCTTGTGCTAAACATTTTCCCGGGCATGGCGACACTCATGTTGATTCTCACAAAGCTCTGCCAGTGATTAATCACAGTTTTCAGCGTTTAGATACTTTGGAGTTGTACCCATTTCAATACTTGATTGATAAAGGAATTGCTTCTGTTATGGTGTCGCATTTATTTGTTCCTGCAATTGATTCTTCCAAAAATTTGCCAAGTTCTTTGTCGCCCAAAACAATAAACGAACTTTTAAAAACCAATATGGGATTTAAAGGTTTAGTATTTACTGATGCTCTTAATATGGGCGGAATTACCGGAGGTTTTAAAGCTGGAGAAGCAGACGTAAAAGCACTTTTAGCAGGTAATGATATTTTACTTTTTCCAAACGAAGTTCCTTTGGTTATTGAAAAAATTAAACAAGCAATAGAAAATGGCGAAATTTCTCAAGAAGAAATCGATAATAGATGCAAAAAAGTTTTAATGGCTAAATATTGGGTTGGCTTGAATAAAATTGAAGAAATTTCTTTAGAAAATTTGCATTCAGATTTGAACAATACAGAGGCTTTGTTGATGAAACAAAAATTGATAGAAAATTCCTTAACTTTAGTTACAAATAAAAATTCCTTAATTCCTTTACAAAGATTAGACACATTAAAAATTGCAAGCATAAGTTTTGGTTCTAATAATATGAGTAGCTTTCAAAATCGCTTAAAATATTATGCCGAAGTTGATGAGTTTAATTTTGAAACTGAAATCAAAAAAAGTGGTAGTCAGGGTTTTAAGGCAAAACTTAAAAAGTATAATTTGTTAATTGTGGGCATTCACAACACAAATTCTTTAGCATCTCGAAAGTTTGGAATATCAAAGCAAACAACTGAATTTGTTGATGAAATTTGTGCAGAAAACAATGTGATTTTAGACTTGTTTGCTAATCCTTATGCTTTGGCTTATTTTAAAAATGCTGAAAAATGTGCTGCAATTATTGTTTCATACAACGATTGGACATTGACAAATGATTTGTCGGCTCAGTTAATTTTTGGTGGAATTCCAGCTTTAGGACGTTTGCCTGTGAGTGTAGGAAATAAATTTTCAGTAAATTCGGGTTACGATACTAAGAAAATTAGATTGAAATACACTTCCATTCCCGAAGAAGCAGGAGTAGATTCAGGAAATCTTTACAAAGTTGATTCTATGATGAACGAAGCAATTAACGCCAAAGCTTTTCCGGGCGGACAAATTGTGGCAGCAAGAAATGGAATAGTTTTTTATATAAAATCCTTCGGCTATCACGATTATTCAAACAAAGTTGAAGTAAATGATTTTGACTTATACGATTTGGCTTCGGTAACTAAAGTTGTGGGTTCTGCACCAGCACTTATGAAACTTTATGACGAAAAGCTATTTACTTTGAACGATAAATTATCTAAACATATTCCAATTTTGCAAAATACTAAAAAAGCCGATTTTGAAATTTTTGATATTTTAACCCATAGAGCAGGATTCAAATCTTGGGAAGCTTTTTTTAAAAAAACTATTAAAAACGATAGTGTTCAAAATTTAATTTATTCAAAAGAAAAAGCAGAAAATTACAATACAAGAGTTTGCGAAGGTTTTTATATTTTAGATTCGTATCGCGACACAATTTTTCAAGACATAATTAATTCGCCTCATAATAGATACGGAAGATATGTTTATTCAGATATGGGATTTTATTTTTTCCCAGAAATGATTAAAAAATTTAAAGGAAAATCTATGGACGAGTATTTGTACGACGAGTTTTATTCTCGTTTGGGGGCATGGACTTTGCGTTATTCGCCATTAGAAAAATTTTCAAAGAAAAATATTACGCCAACCGAAGAAGATAATGTTTTTAGAAAAGAACAATTACACGGCTATGTTCACGACCAAGGAGCTGCTATGTTGGGCGGAATTTCAGGACATGCAGGTTTGTTCGCTTCGGCTAACGATGTGGCAAAAGTTATGGAAATGTTTATCGAAAAAGGAAGCTATGGAAATTTCGATTATATAAATTCTGAAACTATAGATTTATTTACAAAATATCAATTCGATTCACTTATAAACAGAAGAGGCTTGATTTGGGATAAACCTGTTCCAAACGATACAACAAAAGGATTGGGTACTGGTTCTTCATCAAATTTAGCTTACGGACATAGCGGATATACAGGCACTATGGTTTGGGCAGACCCACATTATGATTTTATTTATGTTTTCAATTCAAACCGTGTGTATAAAGATGCTGAAAACTGGAAAATTTTAAAACTAAACACTCGAACTATTATAGAAGAAATTTTTTATCAAGCAATAATCAAGAAAAATCCAGATTTGAAATATGTAAAAAACTAAATTCTCTGCTAAAAAAATCAGAAAATTAATTATTTTTGTAAAAATTTTAAAATGACTGATAGTTCCAGATATAATTTGCGTGGCGTTTCAGCCTCTAAAGAAGATGTTCACAATGCAATTCGTAAAATAGATAAGGGATTATATCCAAAGGCATTTTGTAAAATAATTCCAGATATTTTGGCTGGCGATGAAAACTATTGCAATATAATGCATGCCGATGGAGCAGGAACAAAATCTTCTTTAGCTTATATGTATTGGAAAGAAACAGGCGATTTGTCGGTTTGGAAAGGTATTGCAATTGATGCAATAGTTATGAATATTGATGATTTGCTTTGCGTTGGTGCTACCGACAATATTTTGCTTTCTTCAACTATAGGACGAAATAAAAATTTAATTCCCGGCGAAGTTATTTCTGCAATTATAAATGGAACTCAAGAGTTTTGCGACGAAATGGGCAAGCATGGCATTAATATTGTTCTTACAGGTGGCGAAACTGCTGATGTTGGCGATTTGGTTAGAACAATAATTGTTGATTCAACTGTTACTTGCCGAATGTTGAGAAAAGATGTAATTACAAACGAAAATATTCAAGCAGGCGATGTGATTGTAGGGCTTTCTTCAACTGGTCGTGCAAGCTACGAAAATTTTTACAATGCAGGAATGGGAAGCAATGGATTAACTTCGGCTCGACATGATGTGCTTGCAAATTATCTTGCCGAAAAATATCCCGAAAGCTACGATAATGCAATGCCAGCAGAATTAGTTTATTCAGGAAAGAAAAAATTAACAGAAAGTTTAGAAAAGCCTTATTCAGATGTTGGAAAAATGATTCTTTCGCCTACTCGAACCTATGCACCAGTTATTAAAGAAGTTTTAAAGCATTATTCTAATCAAATTCACGGAATTATTCACTGTAGTGGCGGTGCTCAAACAAAAATTTTAAATTTCGTAGATAATCTTCATATTATTAAAGATAATATGTTTGAAGTTCCTTTGTTGTTCCAAATGATACAAGAGCAAAGCAATACAGATTGGAAAGAAATGTATAAAGTCTTTAATATGGGACATAGAATGGAATTATATTTGCCCGAAAACATTGCTAATCAGGTAGTTGAGATTAGCAAAAGCTTTAATGTTGACGCAAAAATAATTGGTAGGGTAGAAAAGAGCGAAAGCAAAAAACTTACAATAAAATCCGAAAAGGGCGAATTTATATATTAAGAGACAGATTATGGCAAACGATTTAATTTTAGATAAACTTAGAGATGTAAAAAAACGATTTTTAGAAGTTGGAAATCTATTAACAGATGCAACTATAGTGTCTGATATGGATAAATACATCAAGCTAAATAAGGAATATAAAGACCTTCAGCCTATTATTGAGGCTTATGATGAATATGTTTTAATTATTTCAAATATTGAAGATGCAAAAAACATTTTAGCTAATGAAAAAGACTCAGAATTGCGTGAAATGGCAAAGATGGAATTAGATGATTTGCAACCAAAATTAGAGCCTTTAGAAGAAAAAATTAAATTATTATTAATTCCTAAAGACCCTGAAGATGATAAAAATGCCATTATTGAAATTCGTGCAGGTACAGGAGGCGATGAGGCAAGTTTATTTGCAGGCGAGCTTATGCGTATGTATGTAAAATTTGCAGAATCGAAAAATTGGAAAACCGAAATCACCTCATACACCGAAGGAACGGTTGGTGGTTATAAGGAAGTAGTTTTAAGCATGACAGGCAATGGTGTTTATGGAATTATGAAATATGAATCAGGAGTGCATCGTGTGCAACGTGTTCCACAAACCGAAACTCAAGGACGTGTTCATACTTCTGCTGCTTCTGTAGCTGTTTTGCCCGAAGCCGATGAGGTTGATATAAAATTAAATCCTGCCGACATTAGACGAGATGAGTTTTGTTCCTCAGGACCAGGCGGACAGTCGGTAAATACAACATATTCTGCAATTCGTTTAACGCATATTCCATCAGGAATAGTTGTTACTTGTCAGGACGAAAAATCTAAGCTTAAAAATTTAGATGTTGCAATGAAAGAGCTTAGAACTCGACTTTATAATTTGGAACATCAAAAATATCTTGATGAAATTGCCAAAAAGCGTAAAACTATGGTATCAACAGGCGACCGCTCAGCAAAAATTAGAACCTACAACTTCCCACAAGGACGCATTACCGACCATAGAATTAATTATACTATGTATAATTTGCAAAACTTTATGCTTGGCGAAATTGGCGAACTAATTGACCACCTAATTATGGCTGAAAATGCCGAAAGACTGAAAGAAGCTAATGAGGAGTAGGGGGGGTAACGGTTTGGGGGTATGAATTAGTGCGAGATTTTATAACTTTTGCCTGTCCCGCGG
>DAONZU010000116.1:0-6688 GCA_035406965.1 Bacteroidales bacterium | reverse complement strand
TTAATTATATTTTTTAAACTATAATTTTGTCCGATGAATTAGGGGGCTAAGATACTAAATTTAAAAATTTCGATTCATCAATATTTGTAATCTCTTTCTGATATTTATTTTTGAATGAAAATGTACAAAACACAAAGTCTAATTTGAATATATTTGTTAATTTACCATTTCTAAAAACTTTAATTTCTGAATAAGGTAAATATTCCTTTGACCCTTTTGAATTTTTAGAAGTTCTCGTAACACTCAATATTTTCAAAACCGTTTCTCCTGTTTCTGAAACTATATAATCAGTATTTGGTCCATAATTTGTTTTAAACAAATACAAAAGTTGATTTTTCTCTTTTGTTGTTATTTCAATAATTGCAAATTTTGGATTATAATAACGGTCAGGTATAACACATAAACGAAACTTATTATTAAATGATTTAATTTTAAATATTCTACCGTTGCAAAATATGGGTGCTTTTGCAACAGAATGAGATACTATAAATAATGTCACAAAAAAAACAACAAATTTTTTCATATTAGCGATTATTTTGTATTATACCATAACAGTTTTTAGCATCAATTTCAGCCCTCTAATTCATAGAACCAAATTATAGTTTGAAAAATATAATTAATTTTGTTTTTACAAATTTACAAAAAGATTTACTAACATAAACTTTTACTATCAAAATGTTACAAGTTTGGCTTGTTAAAAAGTGATATATGGTAAACTACCATAATTTTTAATTACAAATTTATTAAAAAAAATCAATATGGCATACTACCATAACAAGGATATTTTTGTAATTTATATGAATCTGGTAAATATAAGTCTAAAAGTTCTAAAAATTTTTTATTCCTAAAATATTTGTAGTTATTATATATTATTGCTCTATTTTTATCTAATAATATTGTTTTAGTTTCATTTTCATAATGTATATCAATTACCATTCTTAAATCATTATCACTGGAGTCTTTACCTAATAAAATTAGATTAATAATAGACAAGGAATTAATTATTTCATCTATTTTGTCTTTATCCGTAAGAATAAATTTACAATTTTTTCCTTTATTATAATTTCGTACAAGATTGGCATTTAATTTGCCTCCAAAATCAGTTAAATTCCATGGAAGATAATAAAATGTTATATTTTCAACATTATTATTGTTTTCTTGTGGAAATACATTTAAAGAAATGAAAAAAAACACAATCATCGCTATATTACATTTTATCGTCATAAAACTTTTTTAATTATTGATTTTCATACGTTTATTATTATCTTTCTCAATTGAAAAAGTACTTCAGCCCCCCAATTCATCGAATAAAATTATAGTTTAAAAAATATAATTAATTTTGTTTTTCCAAACTTACATTAATTTACCACTCCTTGCTTCTCAATCACTTTTTTCAATTCCTCCACAGCATTTTCTTGGGCAATATTTTTTATTATAGCATTTTTGCCTTTAAAAATATGTACTTTTCCTTTTCCTGAGCCAACAAAACCATAATCTGCATCAGCCATTTCGCCAGGACCATTCACAATGCAACCCATAACGGCAATTTTTAATCCTTTTAAATGAGAAAATGCACTTTTAGCTTCTTTCATTAAATTTTCTAAATCATAATTTGTGCGACCACAACCCGGACAAGAAATAAATTCTGCTTTTGAGTATCGCAAACCTATTGCTTGTAACAAATCTGTTTGTATTTCAATTTTATTTATTTCTTTGCTTGGAATATCTAACCACAATCCACTAGCAAGATTATCAAGCAATGCTACTCCAGGAAAAAGTCCTAACTCAACAGAAAGCTCATCAAAATTTAAAGATTGTGCCGAATATTTAATTATAACAGGAATATTTGGATTTATCTTTTTTAAGGAATTATAAAAATATCGTGTTTCGCCCAAAGGATTGTCGGAGCAGTAATTTAAAACTAAGCAAATATTGTTTTTTTCTAAAATAGGTTTTATTTCGCTTTTATTTACATCGTAACAATTAAGCCCTACAAAATAATAATATCTATCATCTATTGCGTAAGGTAGTTTGTTTTTGGAAAATTCAATATATGGAAAAATATTTTTATTTCTTTTTACAGATTTCCACGATGAGTAAGTTGTTAAAATTGGTTTTGTAGTTGAAAGATTATCAATGTTTTCAGCGTAAATTATATCTGTATTGTCGGAGTCGATTTCGGAAATTAGCGAAAATTTATTTGACACAAAATCTAAAGAAGGGTATATGTCGTTGCAAGTATATGGATTGTAAGTATTGTGAGTTTGTGTGGGAAGTTGATATACAAATTTTTTGTCTTTAAATTCGTTTAAAATAATTTTAGAAAAATGTATTTCATTTTCAGGGCTTTCTGTTAGTGAAACTCTAAAAGTGTCGCCAATTCCGTCAGAGAGTAAAGCTCCAATTCCAAGTGCAGATTTTAACCTTCCATCTATATCGGCACCTGCTTCGGTAACGCCCAAATGTTGAGGGAGGAGTAAGGCTCTATCAAACATTTTAGCATTTAGCAATCTTGTAGCTTGTGTCATAATTCTAACATCGCTGGCTTTCATTGAAATAACAAGATTGTAAAAATTTTCGGCAACAAAAATATCAATAAATTCCATAGCTGCTTCTACCATGCCTTCAACAGTATTGCCATAACGCGACATTATTCTGTCAGAAAGCGAGCCATGATTAGAACCTATTCTAATTGCAGTTCCGTATTCCTTGCAAATTTTTATTAAAGGCAATATCCTTTCGTGAATTTTTTCTAATTCCAATTTATATTCAGAATCTGTAAATTCTATTTTTTCAAAATTTGCTCTTTTATCAATATAATTTCCGGGATTTATTCTAACTTTTTCAACAATACGTGCGGCTTCTTCTGCAATTACAGGATTAAAATGTACATCGGCAATTAAAGGTTTTTTGTAGCCATCAGCATGTAAAAGTCTTTTTATTTCTTTTAAACATTCAACTTCCATAACTCTTGGTGTGGCAATTCTTACAAAGTCTGCACCTGCCTCAAAAATAGCTTTGGCTTGAGCTACACTTCTTTTAATATCGCTTGCAGGAACATTTGTCATACTTTGTAAACGAATAGGATTTAAAGCTCCAATAGTTATGTCGCCTACTTTAACTGCACGTGTGGGAATGCGTTCGTAATTATGTGTGTCAATACAATATTTGTTGCAATATTTTTTATCCATTTTAAAATTAGTAAGATTTTCGGCTTAGAACTGCTGCATGTTTTTCTACAATTTTTTCGCCATTAAGACTAAACATTTCTATGTAAATAATATAAATGCCAATAGGACAGGGAACATTAACAGCATCAAAACCGTCCCAAGTAAAGTTGCCTTCTGTGGCTAGCATTTCATTATTTGCAATAAATTTAACAAACTGACCATCAGCGTTATAAACAGCAATTGTGGCAGTATAGCCAGGACTGTTTAAATTATAGCTAATATTTAAAATGTCGTCTCTTCCGTCATTATCAGGCGAAAAAACTTCAGGACTAATAGTAATTTTTGATTCAGATATAATTTCATCAGAATATTGCGAGTTTTTATAGCCAGGAGTTGCAAAACCAACAGTTTCTGACGCAGAATGCCAATTTGTTTCATCAGCAGAACTTCTATTAAAATTAATTCTTTCTAAAGAAACTCCATCTTTTGAAGCTAGTAATTTATAATGTTGTTTTTCGTCGTAATAAACCGAATCAATAATATTTGCAAATCTATCAATCAAGAAAATATTTCCAGATTTATCAGCCATAGAAGGTAGGTTAGCAGTTTGGAAAAGATTTTCTGGAAAAGGAACATGATAATTATTTTCGATAAACGCTATATCTTTAGAAATTGCACAATATTCTTCAGGAAGTAGCAAACGACTGATTTTTGTGATTTGATAGCTGTTGTCTATTGCGGCAGAATCGTCTTTATTAATAAACCAAAGAGATTTTAAATCGCAAAGTTTATCAGAATTATTATAAAGTTCAACAAAATCGCTTCCTCCGCTAAGTGGATTGAATAAAATTTCGTTTATCACAATATCATCTTTTGTAATAGAGTCGCCAATTCCAAAGCGTATGCTAGTATTTTTATCAACTGTATTGCCTGCGCAGTCTTGAACTTGGTCTTTTATATTTAGATAATAAACTTTTCCTTGTTCAAAGTTTTGAGAAAACTTCATGCTTATTTTTGCAAAATCAGGTTTGCTAGCCGAAACCCATGTAGGATTTCCATAATTTTCTACAGAATAATTTTCAGGATTTTCGCAAAATTCTTTTTTTAATATTTCATTAAAATAAACAATTAGAGTATCTGGGGCAATTAGTTCAGCAGCAATAGGATAGGGGGAATAAAGGTCGGGATTTGTACCGTTTATAGAATTTTGCCTTCCTGGAGTACCACCAGAAACATCATTGCTAGCTCGCCAGTTGTTTTCGCCTTCGCAAGGATTGTTTAAATCAATAATTTCTAAAGAATAACCACCGTTTGCTTTAAATTTATCTTTATACCACTTATCAGAATAAGAAACAGTATTTATAACTTTATCAGATTTTGAACTAAGAGTTAAAGTTCCACTAGTGTTTGGTATGCTTGGAAAACTTGTTATCCCTACAATATTTTCAACTCCTGTAAATAAATTTACATTATTTTGATTACACAAAACAAGATAGGAATTTGCATTAATTGTACAGCCACTTAAAGTTTTCTTAGTAGAACCAACACTTAAAACCCAGTCTGTTAGGTCAATATTTTTATCAGTGCGATTATAAAGTTCTATATATTCTGCGTTTGGTAATAAAACTACAGGGTCGGGGTCAGCCATTATTTCTGAAAAAATAACATCATATTCTTTTGCATCGTAAAGCATAAACTTTATTGTTTGTTGCTGCATGATATTATCGCAAAAATCTGTGATATATCTCGCATGTAAAGAATATTCAACATCTTCAATGAAAGATGATGAGAATTGTAAAATAACTTCATCGGTTTTATTAATTTCAGAAAAAGCATAAATTGGAGTTCCAAAACCTGGCTGTAGGTCATAGTTTGCAAGAACAAGACTTGTGCTAGTGTCAACAGGTTCCGAAAATTTTACAAGTAGTTCATTTCCAGAGCTTATCGAAACATTTATAATATATGGTGGAATAGTGTCAACAACATTTGCAAAAACCGAGTTTTGTCTTCCTGGTGTACCTCCGCTTGGGTCAACAGAAGCAGTCCAGTTCATATTTGGCGAGCAAGTATTTGTGGGGTCAATTTTTTCTAAAGACCAGCCACCATCTTCTTTATAACTTGTTCCATACCAATTTATACTGTAAGAAACTCTATCAATTTCTTGCCCTTCATTATCTTTTAAAATAAGAGTTTGTCCAGTATTTGTAATTTGTGGAAAAGCTTCTATACCAAGTACGTTGCCATATTCAGTAAAAAGATTAACAAAATCGGTTTTACATAAAATTAAATATTCGTTTGCCTGCATTTGGTAAGCTGGAATTTGTTTTGTTGTGCTTCCGTGTGTATATGACCAACCGCCAATATCAATTACAAAATTTGTAGTATTGTAAATTTCAACATATTCAGCATTTGGAAGACCTACTACAGGGTCGGGGTCAGCCATAATTTCATTAAAAACAATCATGCCAGGCGAAAATGTTATATAACTAAAACTTATAGAGCCTGAACTAAAATTGTCGCTTAAATCACTCACTCCTTGATATTGCAAAATATAGTTATTTGGTGAAGTAAAAGCATTTTGAAAATTTAATACAATTTGACTTGGGTTGCTTTGATAAAATGTAGCAGATTCAGGTTCGCCCATGCCGTTGCTAACTTGAAAGTTGCTGGTTTGCAAAGAGTTGTCTGCATCTAAAGCTTCGTTCCAAGTTAGTAATAAAGCATGCTCGTTTAAAACCGATGCAGTTAAAAGTTCAGGTGCTTCTTCGTCAACAAAGCCTGTTCCTGTTACAACAAAATCATCAAAAAAGAAATGTTGAGACCTAGTTGTTGTATAAGTACATTTTACACCAAAATATGCAGAACTGTAATAGGTGTTGTCAAAAGCAGAACCTTCAGATTTATATCCGTTTCCGTCTAAAATATCAGATTCTAAAGTCCAGTTTCCTTCGCTATCACGAGTAACTTTTACTTTTACTTCAACATTAGTTAGGTCAACTCTGCTATCTTCGCCGTCAATGATTAATGCTGTGCTTGTAGCATCTTTACGGTATAGGCAAACTTCTTTTTTTGTATTTCCAATTTTTACAAAATATCCATTAGTTGTGGAATTCAAGTTAGGCGAGTTGGAAACTAAATAAACATCACAATAATTTGAAGAAGTAGGATTAAAATTCATTTTTAAGTAAAATTCCCATGTTGCATCATTAATTGCAGACGATGCTGTTGCAAGATAAGATGTACCTGCAGCTTGTGGATTTATATATAATTGTAACTGCTGTGAGGAATTTACAATAAAGTTTTCTGTATCGCCAAGCCAAGCTGGGGAATTGGTAAAATCTCCATCAGAAAAATCATCTTCAAATTGTGCAAAAGCAATAAGCGGAAGAAAAGCTAATATTAAAAATAAATATCTCATTATAATATTGTTTACGTTACTTAAAAATAATGCGTAAAGATAAATAAAATAGTATAAATAAGTTTTATAAATAAAAAATATTTTTGAGCAATTTAAAAAT
>DAONZU010000115.1:3001-6748 GCA_035406965.1 Bacteroidales bacterium | reverse complement strand
CTAACGAAACTTCTTACTTAGAATCTCCTTGTTTTGATTTCAGTACCCTAACAAACCCAATATTTAAAACAATGATACAGTATGAAACACAGATGATAATGTCAAATTTTTATGTTGAATATTCAACAGACGGAATAGCTTGGGATACTGTAAGGGCAGGAACTGTTTCAAATAACTGGTATGGTAGTGGTTTTATGAGTTTTGGAACTTGGGGTGGCGCATCAGAAGGCTGGCTAGATGCTTCGACTGAAATTGGTTTCTTAGCTGGACAATCAAGTGTAAAATTTCGCTTTGTATTTAATTCATCATCATTCCCATGGGGTGGAGAAAATACCGAAGGTGTGGCTATAGATTTTATTAGAATTGAAGAATGTGCAGATATTCCAGAAGCCATGTTTTCATTCGAAACAAACCAACTACAAGTTCAATTTACCGATGAATCAACAAATGCCAACACTTGGGAATGGAGTTTTGGAGACAACGCTTTCATACCTTCAACTTCAACCGAACAAAATCCAAGTTTTACTTACTCACAAGACGGACAATATACTGTAAGCTTAACAGTAACAAACGCTTGTGGTGTATCAACTTATGAAACTACTGTAAATGTTACTACTACTAATCTAAATGAAAATTACAAGGATTTAACTAATATTTATCCAAATCCTACAAGTAATTTCATAAATATCGAAAATATTCAAAACTCAGAAATAAATATTTATGATGTAAATGGAAAATTAGTCTATTCTAAATTTATAAAAGAGAACAAATTGGTTTTGGATATTAAAGATTGGGCAAATGGAATTTATTTTATTAAAACGCCTACTACTTCACAATCATTTATTAAAGAATAAAAAAACGGTGTTTTATAAGTGTCAAACTGCTGCGTTGCTTTCAATATTCGGACTCAGTCGCGTACACTTCGGCTTTGCTCAGTGCACCGCTTCTGGTACGCTCCTTCGTCCTCAATTTCAGACGCCTTGCATTTTAACACTTCTGAAACACCTTGAAATCACGTTGCAAAATAGTGCTTAAAACAAGAAAAAACGGCTACTCAAAAGGTAGCCGTTTTTTTTCATATTTAATTTAATTATTTCTTTTTATAGCTAATCTTCACAGGAGTTGGATTTTGTAAATTATCACTTATAGGACATCTGCTTTCAATAGCTTCGAGCCATTTTTCCAAAGTAGCTTCATCAGCATCAGTATCTGCTTTGATACTTAGGTTAATTTGTTTAAAACCAGCACGTTCTTCATTAGACTGTCCAAATAGTTTTGCAGGATTCAAATCTCCATAGATATCGATTTCTACACCTCTTAACTCAAAATTCATTTCCTTTGCTACTAAATGAGCTACAACATTTATACAGCCAGAAAAAGCTGCTATAAGATATTCAACTGGACTTGCACCCTCATCGGTTCCACCCATTTCTTGAGGTTCGTCAATGATAATTTCAAAATTTCTTGCTTTTACAATTGTTTTCATTGGACTAGCGCTTACTGCTTTAATCCTTGATCTTAAATCTGTCATAATATTTTAATTTAAAAGTTTATAATATTTATTTGTTTCAAATATAGAATTGCAATACCTTTTTGCAAAATTAAAAACACATTAATATTTCATAAACAAACATGCAATTTTACTTGTTTTAATATCTATTAATACTTAATTTTACGTAAATTTTGAAATTTTATATATGCAAGAAATAAAAAGATTTTCATGGGCAACAAATCTTACCGAGGAAGAATATTCTGAATTAATTAAAAGTTCAAGTTTAATTAGCTACAACAAAAACGAAACGATAGTAAAACAAGGCAGTTTAGCAAGCCAAATCTTGATGTTAGAAGAAGGTTTTGTGAAGCTAAACATTGAAATTAAAGGAAAAGACTCTACATTTAGATTTAGTGGAGATGGCGATTTTATTGGCTTGGCATGTTCATTTGTAAAGAAAAAATTAGACTTTTCTGCTGTAGCTGTAACAACATCAAAAGTTAGAGTTTTCGACAGAAATATTTTCGAAGACTTAATACAAAAAAACGGAAAATTTGCCATAGATTTAATTACTATAATGTCGGAAATGACAAGCGCTGCCATACACAGTTTAATAATGATTAGCCACAGGAATGCAAATGGTGCTTTAGCAATTTTATTATTGCGTTTATACACACTTTTTAAATCAGAAAAGTTTACTTTACCTTTCACTCGCGAAGAAATGGCAATATCATTAGCTTACTCAAAAGAAAGTGTAATCAACATTCTATCTGATTTTCAAAAAGATGGAATTATAAAACTTAGCGGAAGAAATATTGAAATTTTAAAATTAGATTCACTAAAAATAATTGCTGAAAACGGATAAGAAAATCAACACAAAAAACTATTTTCAATGAAAAAAATATTCAATTTTATATTAGTTGCAGTTTTTACATTTACAGCTTGTAATTCGACAAAAAGTCCTATAAAAGTTAAAAATGGTGTATTACAGCCTATTGAAACAGAAGTTCCTGTTCGTCCTGCTGGGCAAAAACACGTAGTTGGACTTACAGCTCCAAAAATTGACGTTGTTCGCGTTGGTTTTATAGGTTTAGGAATGCGTGGACCAAGTGCAGTATATCGTTTTACTCATATTCCAGGAGTTGAAATTAAAGCACTTTGCGACCTTCACCCTGATAGAGTTGAAAACACTCAAAAAATATTAGACGAAAGAGGTTTACCACGTGCTACAGGCTATTCAGGAAGTGAAGAAGCTTGGAAAGCAATGTGTGAACGTGATGACATTGATTTAATCTATATTGTAACTGACTGGAAACGTCATGCAAATATGGCTATCTACGCGATGGAGCATGGAAAGCATGTAGCGGTTGAAGTTCCTGGTGCTATGACTTTAGATGATATTTGGAGAATAATAAATACAGCTGAAAGAACTCAAAAACATTGTATAATGCTTGAAAACTGCGTGTATGACTACTTTGAACTAACTACACTTAATATGCTTCAAAAAGGTGTGTTCGGCGAAGTGCTTTAGGCTGAAGGTGCTTATATTCATCAGTTGGAAGAATTTTGGGGTGCTTACGAATCTGACTGGCGTTTGGACTACAACCGCAAATTTCGCGGAGATGTTTATCCTACTCACGGCATGGGACCAGCTTGTCAAGCGTTAGACATTCATCGTGGCGATAAAATGAACTACTTGGTAGCTATGGACAGTAAACCTGTAAGCATTCCTGCATTTATTGAGAAAAAAACAGGCGAAAAAGTTACAGATTTTAAAAACGGACAGCTTACTATGACTATGATTCGTACTGAAAAAGGCAAAACTATACATATTCAACACGACGTAGCAACTCCAAGACCGTATTCTCGCTTGTATAATATAGCTGGGACAAAAGGTTACGCCTCTAAATATCCATCGCCAAACTACGCGATACAAGGAGAGCAATTAGATTCAAGTGTTACTCCAAATCACGAAGATTTGAATGCTCACTCTTTCGTTTCAAAAGAAGTTAGAGAAAACCTGATGAATAAATACAAACACCCTATACACATTGAGTTGGAAGAACAAGCAAAAAAAGTTGGCGGACATGGTGGTATGGACTTTATCATGGATTACCGCCTAGTTTACTGCTTGCAAAACGGACTTCCTCTAGATATGGACGTTTATGACTTAGCTGAATGGAGTTGCTTAGTACCGCTCACACAAATTTCTTTGGAAAATAATTCTGCACCAGTCGCCATACCTGACTTCACCC
>DAONZU010000115.1:0-2901 GCA_035406965.1 Bacteroidales bacterium | reverse complement strand
CTTCCCCAAAATTTCCTCAAGCCCCACTCTACGGCAGCAAAAAGAAGTATCACAAAAAACAATAAATACAAATCTGTAAAATCGTGTAATTTTTCATTTTTATAAGCTACATCTGCAATGTTTTGATCTGCTTCTATTTGTTCTCGGATTTTATTCATTTCATTAGGGTAAAAAACCTTAGCATTTGTTTTTTCAGCCAACTGATGCAAGACAGAATGATTAGCTGTTGTAATCAAAGATTCTATATTAATACTTTTCACTAGAAATTGCCCAGCAAATTCATAAATTCTATTGTCAAATTTTGTTTCAACATTAAATTTATATTTTCCTGCTTCAAGTCTTCCCATATCGAGCCTATAGGAGTTTCCAAAATTCAAAAATGAATAAGTAAATTCTTTACCTTCTTCATTTGTCAACACAAGGCTAAGATCTAAATTTGGCACTAAATCAAAGGCTTCGTTATAGAATGACGCATTTATCAAAACAGGTTCGTTTTCGTTATATATTTGTTTAAACTCTACGTTCAGTTTATCTTTAATTCGTTTAACCAAAAGATATTGCACAGTTTTATTTATAAAAGCATTGAAAGATTCATGGTCGGAATTATATTTATAATCATCAAGTCGCCATCTCCAAATTCCTTCGCCACATATAACACCAAGTTTTGAGCCTAAATTGTCGTCAACAAATGCAATTAATGGTTTAGTAGTTTTAACGCCATTAATAGATTGATACAAAAGAATTTTAGCTTCATTTTCAAAATTATAATCTGCAAAATTCACTTTTAATGGCGATAAATATTTGAAAAAACTTTGGTCAACACCTAACTCAAAGGCAACAAAATTCAAATTTAAACTTCCAAGTGCATCGTCCATTTTGTTTGAATTGGCAACAATTTTCATTCCTGTTTCAACAGAGTTAAACGCTTGAATTGAAGTATTTGCTCCAATAATATACAAACTTGGAATAGAATTTTTCTTAATTTCTGAAAGTATTGTTGTTGCAGCAAACTGAACAGATGGCAACTGATGTAAAATTACTAAATCATAATTTTTCACACTTTCATTAAAATCGTAAATATACCTTAAATCAAGTTCAAAATCGGGATTATTTTTAAGAGCATATTGTATAGCTCCTAAATCGGGGTGTGGCGAGTTTGCCAAGAGCAAAATTTTATTTCTATTGTCAACAATATTTATGATAAAGTCTGCAAAATTATTTTCGTAGCTTATTTCTGAATCTAATTTTTTTAATTCTACAGAATATTGTTGAGTTCCAACTTTATCAGCAAAAAGCTCTATGTCAATATATTTTTGCTTTGAGTTTTCAGGTAGTTCGAACTTTTCTTTATAAATAATTTTCTCATCTTTAGTAACAATTATTTCGCTTTCTTTTTCTAAACATTTTTCGGCAGAAATTAAAATTCTAACTGGAAATTTATTTCCTAAAAATGCAATATGATTGTGCATTATATCTTTTAATATCAAATCTTTTTGAGAAATAGTATCTCCTAAAGCAATAGAATAAACAGGGAAATTGATATTGTTAAGATAAACTGGATTTTCGCCACTATTAAAAATCCCATCAGTTGCAATTAACACAGCTCCTAAATTCATTCCTGCATAACTACTAATAATCTCTGGAAAAATACTTGAAATATTAGTAAGTTGTCCTTTAAAATTTAAAACGGTATCTGTATTTATTGCTTCATCAAACTGCAAATATCTTAAATCAAATCTATTTTTTAAATCTGCAAGTAGCTTATTAAGTTCTGTTTTATATTGATTTTTATAATAAACAGAATCTTTATTTAGTAAAATTGACGCAGAATTGTCTTGTACAACAGCTAAAATTGGCTTTTGAACAATAGTTTCTGAACTTTTAAAAATAGGATTTAAGAGTAATAATAAAATTATCAGCACAAAAACAAACCTTAGGCTTGCCATTAAAATCTTTTTCCATTTTGCAAGTTCTTTGTAAAGTTTGTCTTTGTAATATAATAAAAAAGAAGTAGCCGCTGCAAGAGCAACAGCTACTAAGATTAAATATTTTGGATATTCAAAATAAATTTGCACTTTGTAATTAGGTTAGCATTGCTCCACAAACGTTAATCACTTGTCCTGATATATATGAAGACATATCAGAGCCTAAGAAAAGTACAAGATTTGCAATATCTTCGGGTTGTCCAGCGCGTCTCAATGGAATTTTTTCAGCCCAAGCTTGACGAGCTTCTTCTGGAATTGCTTTTGTCATTTCAGTTTCGATAAAACCAGGAGCTATAGCGTTTACTCTAATATTACGAGGACCTAATTCCTTAGCAATAGATTTTGTAAATCCAATAAGTCCAGCTTTAGAAGCAGAATAATTAGCTTGTCCTGCATTTCCTGAAACGCCAACTACAGAGCTCATATTTATAATTGAGCCACTGCGTTGTTTTAGCATAGTTTTTTGAACTGTTTTTGTTAAATTATAAACCGATTTTAAGTTAACATTAATAACCAAATCCCATTGTTCTTCGCTCATTCTCATCAATAAAGCATCGCGTGTAATACCTGCATTATTAACTAACACATCAATTCTTTCAAAATCTGCAACTACTTCATTAACAGTTTTTTCAGTAGAATTAAAGTCAGCAGCATTAGAAACATAGCCTTTAGCTTTAACTCCAAATGAGGTTAATTCTTTTTCTAAACTTTTAAAATTATCATCAGCATTCATATCTGTAAATGCTACATTTGCACCAGCTTTTCCACATGCTAAGGCAATAGCTCTGCCTATTCCGCGTGCTGCGCCAGTAATTAAAACAACTTTTCCGTCTAATAATTTCATATTTTGTAAATTTTAATTTATGCAAAATTACAATAATATAAATTAAGAACAACTATTAAACAAAAATCATAT
>DAONZU010000114.1:0-6848 GCA_035406965.1 Bacteroidales bacterium | reverse complement strand
TATATTACAGTTATCCCATCTGGAATTGAGGGAACAGAATTTGATTTTGTGAAAATTTATCCAAACCCAGCTCACGATAATATTGTTGTTGAAGCACAAGGTTTGGAAACAGTAAGTATTATTGATGTTTTAGGAAAAGTAGTATATACAAAAACAACTAATTCTGACAAAGAATTTATTAATGTTAGTAAATTACAAAAAGCTAATTATTTTATAAAAGTAAAAACTAATAGTAGAGAAATTGTAAAAACTATTAGTGTGAAATAAATAATCAGTTTGTTTATGTTTTTAAAATTAAAGCTCTATTCTTTGGGATAGAGCTTTTTTATTTTTTATTATTTGGGAATTGATAACTATTTGTTTATCAACATTACCTTTTCAATTTTGGTATCTTGAACTTTAAGAATTTTAAATTTATATTCTTGTTTATCGTCATTTACAGTAACAACGGTACCTTGTTTAGGAAAATTACCTGTATGGTGCAAAATATATCCAGCTATGGTTTCATATTCGTCTGATTCGCTTAAATCAAAACCATATTCATGATTAAATAAATCAACTTCTTGTCTTCCGTCCATAATATAATTACCATCAGAATTTATAATTACATCAGGCTCTGGGAAGTCGTGCTCGTCTTCAAATTCGCCAAAAATTTCTTCTAAAATATCTTCTAAAGTTACCATTCCACTGGTAGCACCAAACTCATCAACAACAACCGCCAAAGATTTGTTGCTTTGAATAAGTTTGTCGAAAAGTTTTTTTGCCGACATAGTTTCTGGAACAATTAAAATATCTCTTGAAATTTCGTCTATGTTTTTAGGATTTTTAAAAATGTCTTTAACGTTAATATATGATTCAATTTCATCAATACTATGATTATACACTAAGATATTTGAATGTCCAGATTCTATGAATTTGTCTCGTAAATCTGTCATTTCAATATTTGAAGCAACAGCAACAATTTCATTTCTTGGAATTATACATTCTCGTAATTTTATTGATGAAAAATCAATAGCTTTTTTAAAAAATTTTAATTCCTGTTGGTTTTGGTTATCAGCCTCATGAAAATTGCCAGTTTCTAACATTTCTTCTATATCAATTTTTGTAAAAGCCAATTGTTTTGTAGAAAAGTCAATTTTTTTGCCTGTAAATAATCTTATTAAAAGCGAAGAAATCCAAATTGTTAAACTACCGATAGGATATAGTAAGTAATAACAGATAATTAATGGTATAGAAAAAGCTTTTACTGCCGTATAATTTATTATTCTAAAAAATGCTTTTGGAATAAATTCACCAAAAATTAAAATTAACCCTGTTGATATTATTGTTTGTATCAGTAGAACATAAAAATCAGAATTAACATGTTGTACTATGGGTTCATATAAGAGTCTAGCCATAAAAATACCATAAATAGTATTTACTATATTGTTTCCGACTAACATTGTAGTGATATAACGCGAAGGATATGCGTTAAAAATAGTTAATATTCTAGAACTTAGACTAGATTCTTTTGATGCAAGTTCTAATCTTAATTTATTTGAAGAAACAAAAGCAATTTCTGAACCTGAAAAAAAGGCAGAACAAATCATCATTATGCCTATAATTAACCACTCCATAATTATTATCTATTTTCTCTTCTTTCTAAGTTTCTTCTTTGTATGCGGCGAACCCCAAACATTCCTAATGAAATAATTCCTATTCCATAAAATAACCATGATTTGTCAAAACCGTGTTTTATGTGGTAGTAAATACCCACGCCAACACAAAACATTGCTGTAATTATGTAAAGAACTTCAATTACAATCATTACAATTCTTCTATTTTTATTCATCTTTAATTTTTATTGATCCTGTAGGTTTTATAATTTTCCAATTTGTGAATTCTTGATTTGACTCAAAACCTTCACCATATAAAATTTCATCTTCAGTTGTTATTCTAACAAATTTATCCGAATAAATTCTCTCAGATTTCATGTCCCAGAACAACTGTTCAGTATTTATTTTTTCGTTATTATCATTATTATTAATTTCTACATTGCTTTTGGCTTCCCATAATTCTTCTTTGATTGAGTATTTAGCATAATTACATCTAAGTGTTCCGCTAACTAGCATTGCGCTATTATAAAATTCTACAAATACACCTTTTTCATAAATATCGCAAGGTTCTTCTCGTTTTTCGTATCTAACTAATGTTGGTGCATAAATTTTTAGTTTTATAACACCCGAATCGCTATATACTGTTTCTAAGCCAGTGAGGTCAAATGTAGGAAGGTCTTGAACTTCTGTTATTTTATTTATAGTGTCTATATCGTTTTTGCAAGCTGTAAATGTTGTGCTAAAAGCTATTATAGATACTAAAATTATTGTTAAAAAAGATATAGAAAGTTTTTTATTCACCTTTTTTAGCTCTTAATGTTGTAGATTCTCCTATCCAACAACCTATAGTAATAGTTTGACCTTCTTTGTAGTTTTCCCAGAATAATTCTTCGTTTGTTGGAAAAGCTGCAGAATATCTGTAAATCAGTTCGTTAGCCTCTTGAGCAACTGACTCATCTACGTTTTTAGCTTTAATAAATTGATCAACTATTAAGCAGTTTAAACTTTTCTTTTCTACTACAGTTTCGCCACAAGAACCGCCTGCTGCATATAGTTTTCCAATTAAAATATATGCTTTTCCATAATTAGAATTGTTTACTAAAGCATTTCGTGCAGCTTGTCTAGATTTAGCATAATTTTTATTGCTGTAATATAGTAAAGCTAGCTCATAATACATATCAGCTTTTTTTAGAGAATTTTCTTCTAAAGAAATTGCTTCTTCATAAAACTTTTCGGCATTTGCTACGTCGCTTCTTTTAAAATAGCTTTGAGCAATAGAGTGAGCAGAATTAGAAGTTTTTTCAGCATTATAAGTAGCAATAGCACACTTCATGTATAAATCTGAAAGTTTGCATTCATCAGATTGTCCACGATCTAACAAAGCAAGAATTTTTACTGCTAGTGATATATCCTCAGGATTTTCTTCAAATTTTGGTCCAAAAAGCTTGATTATTGTCGCACAATCAGCTGCACCACTATTTACAAACAATTCTTCAATGTTTTTAGCAGTTTCTTCTAATCTTGCTTTTTTAGATTCACTAGCTTCATTTTCTATTTGAGTATTAATAACATCAGATAGGTCAGAATAAGTTGTAACAACTTCTTCTTTAGTTACAGCTTCGCTACCATACAAAATTACTGTTGTTTGCATTAAATATTGAAGAACAAAATATTCTGAACTTTCTCTTCCAAGTTCGAATGATCTTCTTAATACTTTGTTAGCTTCTTTTACTTGTTCGTTTCTGTATTTTAACATAGAAATACCTTTGCGACCTAAAACTAAAGCTTCTTGGTTGTAATACTTTATTCTATTATCGAAAACCATCATTAAAGTGTCGATATAAGCTTCTCTAGCAGCATTATCTGTTTGTTGTTCGATAAAATATTCAACTATTGATGTGCCATGAATATAAATGTTTCTTGTTGCTGCTGGGCAATTTTTGAAACACCATCTCCATGCTGGCATTGCATCTTTATAATTTTGTTGGTTAACAAACTCATTATAAGTTGATAACATAATCATGCACTTGTCTGGATCGCTTCCCATATCTCCTTCTTGTGCCATTGCGCTGTTGCTAAACATAACAGCTAAAAAAATTCCGATAAAAAATACAAATGTTTTCATAATAAAAACTTTTAAAATGTTTAATCAAATTTACTTTTAATAAACCACATATCCGCTAAGTTAAGGCTGAAGCCGATGATAAAATAATTTTCTGTAATAAAATAATTTTTTGCACTTCCTCTTTGCCCAATTTGTAGCGATAAGTTATATGATGTCTTAGAACGTTTTGTTGGTAATCCTAATCCAAAACTTATGCCAAAATCAGAAATCTTTGTTTCTGTGTTGTTTAGGTTGATAAAATTTTGATTAGCATAAAACCCCGCTCTATAACTAACTCCTTGCCAATATTTATAATATAATTTACCTCTTCCGGCTGGTGTATATTCTGTTCCAACAGAGATAAATGTACTGTTTGCTAGTTGGTCGCTTAGTTCAAAATATTTTGCTTTTGACCAATCGTGTATAGTATAATCAACTCCTACATAAAGTTTGTTATCGTGGTTATAGCCTATTCCTACACCTATTTTTTGTGCTAAGCTAATTTTGCCTTTTTCGTTAATAGATTGAAAAACTGTATCTGTAATTGCTGAACTATGACTTAGAGTATTAAAAACCATTGTGTTGCGTACAGCATTTAATTGTGTGTTATAAGCATATTTTCCAGCAATACTAAGTTGGTTTTCGGGATTCAAATTTATGTTGTAATTCAAACCTAAGTCAAAGCTAAAATCGTTTATTCTTACTGTATTTTGCTCAATAACATTTAAAAAAGCACCTGTTTTGTCATCAAAATCAATAGAGTTGGAATTGTATATTTTACCAAAATAATAAAACGCATTAATTCCTATACTAAAGTTTTTGAAAGGTGTAAAGCCATTGCTCCACATAACTTGATTTAGTCCGCCATTGCCGCTGTATATATAATCTTTAGCTACGTTAAGCGACGAATCTCTATCAACAATTGAATAAGCAACATTACTATATGGCATAAAACCCACACATGATTTCCACCATTTTGTTATTGGAAAGCCAAATATTAAATGTGAAATTTGGAAATCGTAGTTTGACATATTTCCTTGAGTTGCTGTTTTGTAGGTGCGAACTCCACCATTAAAACCAAAATCAAAGATAAAAGTCATTGTATCAATTTGACTAACTAAAGCGGGATTTATAAAATTAATGCTATTATTGTATGGTAGAGTGTAGCTTGTTCTACCCATTGCATTGTTTCTAATCAAGGAATTTTGGTTTACATCTCCAAGTCCGTACCTTGTATAAGGCGAACCTACTCTTCCTTGTGCGAGACATATTATTGAGCTTATAATTAAAGCAAGAATAAGAATAATTCTTTTATGCATTTAGTTCCAAAATTTTATTTAATCCCAAAATTGTTAAATTTGGCTGTGCAAAAATGCGAAAATTTAATAACTTTTCAAAGAAAAAACTATCACCACCTGTAAAAATTATATTCAAATCAGAATATTTCATTTTAAAATCTTCGATAACGCCTTTAACTTCATGTAAAATTCCGTTCTGAACGCCATATCGTATAGCTTGTTCAGTATTTTGTCCAAATAAATTGTTATCTTCAGCATCAATATCTATTAACGGTAATTTTTTTGTAAAAGTATTTAGAGCTTTAAATCTAATTTTAATTCCAGGACTAATATTTCCTCCTTCATAAATTTTGCCATCTTTTAAAATGTCATAAGTAATGGCTGTGCCGGCATCTATTATTAAAGAATTTTTGTTAGGAAATAATTCCGAAGCTCCACAAACAGCAGCCAAACGGTCTTTTCCAAGTGTTTCTAAACTTTTATAATTTATTATAACAGGCAGTTTATTTGTGTGTGAAAAAAATATAGTCTTAAAATTTTTAGTTAAATAATTTTCAAATAAAGCATCGCTTTCTCTAACATTTGATAAAATACAGGCAGAAATTTTAAAGTTTTTTTGTAAAAGTTTTATGCTGTTTAATGCAGAATCCCAGTCTTTACAGTTTTCGGTAAAAACAATTTCTTTTTGCATTAAAACTCTAAGTTTTATAATTGTATTTCCAGCATCTATTATTAAATTATACATGTTTGTATTTTTATTTAACAAAAATAGAAATTTAATTCTCACATTTATTAGAAAGTGAAGTTAAATTATTTAAAAAAACTTTAAAATTGGCAAAACAGTTTAGTTTTTTGTGTTTTAGCATTAGTTTTTATCAAATTTTTGGTTGTTGTGAATAAAAAAATGAAAAAAGTTAATTTATAGAGAACAATTTTTTTTCTTATGTATTATTTTTGTGAGCAAAAATTAATTATGGAAAACACAAAATTAGCAGTTGTGGCTTTTGGCGGGAATGCTCTATTGCGAGCTGGTCAAAAAGGCAGAGTTGAGGAACAAGCAGCAAATGTTTATACTACTTGCGAAAGTTTGTTGAGTTTAGTAAAAAATGGTTACAATCTTGTTGTAAGCCATGGTAATGGTCCGCAAGTTGGGAATATTTTGTTGCAAGTAAATGCTGGGGAAAAACTTTATAATATTCCCGAAATGCCTCTTGATATTTGTGGTGCTTATTCTCAAGGTTTTATTGGTTATTTGATTGAGCAGCAGTTTAAAAATGTTTTAGTAAAAAACGGATTAGACAAAAATATTATTACTCTTGTAACTCAAGTTTTAGTTGACGAAAACGACAAAGCCTTTCAAAATCCAACAAAACCTATAGGTCCTTATTATACCGAAGAAGAAAAAGATGCTTTAAAATTAAAAAATCCTCAAGATAGTTTTGCGAAAGACCCAAAAGGTAAGGGTTGGCGTAAAATTGTAGCTTCTCCAAAACCTATTGATATTAGCAATAAAGAAATTATTGAAAGGCTTTCTCGCGAAGGAAATATTATAGTTGCTGTTGGTGGTGGTGGAATACCAGTTTTTTATCCCGAAAAAGGGCGTTTACAAGGAATTGATGCAGTAATAGATAAGGATTTAGCTTCATCTATGTTGGCTGTTTATATAAATGCTGATGAGTTTTACATTTTGACAGATGTTCCAAAAGTTTGCTTAAACTTTAATACAGCTTCTGAAAAAAGATTGGATACTATTACTGTTAGCGAGGCAAAGCAATATTTAGAACAAGGTCATTTTACCGAAGGAAGCATGGCACCAAAAATTAGAGCAGCTTTAAACTTTGTAGAAAATGG
>DAONZU010000113.1:0-6981 GCA_035406965.1 Bacteroidales bacterium | reverse complement strand
CTTATAAAATTATTAATGAATTATTTTTTTGGGTGTCCCAATGCGGAAAACAGGAAATGCGCTTCCTGCAGAATCATAATATTTCGTAGAATAATTTATTCCTGTACTAAGTTTTAAGTTTCTTATATAATGGGAAATTAACAATGAGAAGCCATAATTAAAATTATTGGCTTTATGGTCTCCAATGAAGTAATAATAGTAGTTTGCATCAGTTTCTATTGAACAAATGTTTTTATTTTGACTGTAGGTTTTTATCGTCAAAAATAATAATAGTATGCAAAATATTGTTTTTCTCATATTGTTGAAGTTTATGATTAATTATGCTGTAAAATAAAACGTTTATTTTGTTTTTTTTATTATAATTTTCAGTTTTTTATCATCGCATCGTATATACATTGATGAGTTTTCCTAACAATATTTTGTCCATAAATACCTTTATTATTTACATCGGGATGTATGCGGTTTGATAAAAACACATATACAATTTCATTTTCTGGGTCAATCCACATAGCACAGCCAGTAAAACCTGTATGACCAAATGTTGTTGCTGGTGCTGAAGCTGCATTTAGATTTTTTATCGACACTTTATCAAAGCCCAATCCTCTATGATTTTCGGGTTGAGTAGAAGAAAACATTTTTATAGTATTTTGTTTTAAATATCTTTTTCCTCCATAAGTTCCTCCATTTAGCCACATTTGTCCAAGTATTCCCAAGTCAGAGGCGGTAGAAAATAAGCCAGCATTTCCTGATATTCCACCTAGCATTGCCGCCGAAGGATCATGTACATTGCCATGTATTACTTGTTTTCGCCAAAATTTTTCGTTTTCGGTTGGTGCAATTCTTGTTTTTGGAATTTTTTGCTCTAAAGGTAAAAATGTTGTATTATTCATTCCTAAATTCTTGTAAAATTCAGTTTTTACATAAACATCTAAACTTTTTTCATTTGTTGTATCAATAATTGCTTGCATTAAAATCATATTCATATCAGTGTATTGATAAACTTCTCGCTTAAAGGTTCCCAATCTTTTTACATCTTCATATAAACTATCTTGCCAACGCTTTTTTAAATACATGTTTTCTGCAATTTTTAGTTCAGCAGAATCTTTAATCCATTTTTTACTATAATAAAAATCAAAAGCTTCTTCTTGTGTAATATCGTCTAAATCAAGAAAATCTAAACTATCGGTTTTTAAATGTTCGTTTTGTAAAAATTCTTTATAAGACTTTAAATAAAACATGTATTTTAAAATAGGCAATGAAGGACTTATTCCACTTTGATGAACAAGTAAAGCTCGAACAGGAACTTGAAAAATATTAGATTTAGGTGTTGTTTTTGTAAGGATAATTTCTGTTAGCTCTACTAATGTGTCGTTTAAATGAATAGTGTCTTTATCTTGCACCAAGTCTTCGATTTCAGATAAGGATTTTCCTTTAATAGAAATAGTGTCGATAAAAATTAAAGTGTCGGGTTTTATATTTCCATAATCAATAGAAGTGTTTTTAAAATATTTAGATAATTTGTCATTTAGATTAATTTTGTCAGTTTCATACATTTTCATTGTAGCAAGAGTTGTAGCACAAATTTTTGTTAAAGAAGCCACATCGTATAAAACCGAACTTTTTACAGAATTTGTTTTTGAATAATCAAGATAACCATAAGATTTATTATGAACAACAACTCCGTTTTTAGCAACAAAAATTTGACATCCAGGAAACACACCACTAGATATAGCATAATTTAAAATGCTATCAATTTTTAATAATATTTCGGAATTTAAACCCACTTCTTCAGGTACAGAATATTTAAGTCTAGTTTTTGTAGTTTTTATTCCATGTCCATAGTTTATGCTGTCGTTTAATTTGTTTGCAAGACTTCCTTTAATAGCAACTCCTCCAAAAATAGCTTGTGCAACAAATGATTGTGAGAAAAAGCTGTCGTCATAAGTTTGTAAGATTGCATCTGCATCTATTTCGCAAATTTCAGAACTAAGCTTGCCAAAATTTAAAAATATTTTTTGTTGCTTAAACTCTAATAGACTTGTTTTTAAAAGACTATGAATAGAATCCGAAAAGTTAGTGTCGTACAAAACTATTAAAGTGTTTGTAGCTCTTGGAATAACAGGCGGTTTTTTAGAATCAGTATTAAAATACGATACGGTATAATTATTAATGTAATTTGAAATAATATTAATAAAATCAGTGTATTTTGATTTACTGGCAATTAAAATATGAATTTTTTGATTTATATCTGAAATAGGAATTAAATTATTAGAGTTTTTTAGCAATGTAATAGATGCTTCTGTAATTCTTGCTTCTAATAAATTTAGGTCAAGCAATTGTTTTGTGCTGTCTTGTGCTGTTTTTTGATTTGCCCACATGCTAGCACGTAAAAACTTAGAACTTTTTAGAAATATATCCTTCTTTTTTGTATGTTTTTTAATGTCGTTTTTCAAACTATTAATATCTTTTTCATCGTAAAGAATAAATGCATTTGTTGAGCAAATAAGATTTTCATTTATTGTCTCACCCAGTTTAGTTAACTTAAAAACAAGTCCATCAAAATCTGAAAAATAATTAAGCTGCTCACTTTCTGAAATTATTATACCACATAAACCCGAATTAATTATGTTTGAATAAAGTTCTTGTAAATATTGTTCTGATTTTTCATCTTTTGTGTCAATTTTATCTAAATGCAAGATGCTCAGAATATTGTTTTTATGTAAAATGTCTAATTTAATTTTCAGCCTATCTGAAATTAATTTCACAGCTATAGAATCCAATTTTTCAGGAATATTTGCATCAATAAGCAATGCGTTTATATTGTGTTTAACAAGCAAGTCTGTTTGGTAATTATAATAATTAAGCAGAACAACAGTATCGCTAATTGTATTTAAAAGTTCAGATGAAAAAGTTTTTATGGAATCTGCAAATAAATTTCTAAGTTCTTTTTCGTGAATTCCTCTAATTAATTTATTAGTACAGCTGTCATTTTGTTGATTAAGAAGAGTTTGACCATTATATTCAAAGAAAAAAAAGCCAGAAAAAAAGTCTTTTGTTGCTATTAAACTATCTTGTGAATTTGCTAAAATAAACAAACTAGCAATTTGCTCATCAGTAGTGCGCAAATCAGTAATTGAATCACAAATTTTTGCAGGAAAATTATAAAAAAATGCTTTACCAGTTTCAGGACTTTTAGTTTTTTCTTTTGTTAATAAAACTACACAAATCGTTATCACTACTGCTAAAAGTATTGATATTAAAATCCATAGTTTTTTCCCTTTCAGCAAATACTTAACTTTCACTTCGTTTTTTTTATTTTTGCAAAAATATATAAATATATATCAATTCATAAAACTTTATGCAAATTCTTGCAACAAATCAGCCACAACAAAAGTGCTTCCTCCAATAAAAATCACATCGTTTTTATCAGCATCTTTTTTAGCAGCATGATAAGCCGAACTTACATTTTCAAAAGATTTGCCGTTTATACTAACTAAATTTGCTTTTTCTAACAGTATTTTTTCATCTAAAGCTCGTGGAATTTGTGCTTTACAAAAATAATACTCAGCATTTTTTGGAAATAGCTTTAATACTTCATCAACATTTTTATCATTAACAAAACCAAGCACAAATCTTAGTTTTTTAAACTCAAGACTTAATAATTGTTCGATAGTATAGCTTAATCCATCTTTGTTATGTCCTGTGTCACAGATTGTTAGTGGTTCGGCATTTAAAGTTTCCCATCTGCCATGAAAACCAGTGTTTTTTATAAGATTTTCTAAACCTTGTTTCAAATTTTCATCAGAAATACAAAATCCTTGATTTCTCAAATTATCAACAGTTTCAAGTATTGTAGCTAAGTTTTTTTCTTGATATTTTCCCGATAAGTTAAAATTTAAAGTGTAAGATTTATCACTTGTTTTTTTCTCCACCTCAAAATTTGAATATTTAAGATTTGAGTTTAAAATTTTACAAGCATAATTATCTGATGCAAAACTTATTTTACTGTTCTTTTCTTTGGCTTTTTTTAAGAAAACTTCTTCTGTTTCTTTCTGTCTTTCTCCAATTACTACAGGAATATTTTGCTTTATTATTCCAGCTTTTTCGCCGGCAATTTCAGCCAAACTATTACCTAAAAATTGTGTGTGGTCTAATCCAATATTTGTAATTACTGATAATTCTGGCAAAATAATATTTGTGGAATCCAATCTTCCGCCCATTCCAACTTCAATAACAGCGACCTCAACTTGTTGTAACTCAAAATATTTAAAAGCTAAGGCTACCGACATTTCAAAGAAAGAAGGTTTTACATTTTTGATAAAATTTTTATGGCTATTTATAAACTCTGTAATAAAACTTTCCTCTATTTTTTTTCCATTTACTCTAATTCTTTCGCGATAATCGGTAAGATGAGGCGAGGTGTAAAGACCAGTTTTGTAGCCCGCTTCTTGTAAAATTGATGCTAAACTATGCGAAACAGAACCTTTGCCATTAGTACCTGCAATATGAATGGTTTTGTATTTTTTATGTGGCGAGCCAGTAATTTTATCAAATGCTAGAGTATTGTCTAAATTTGCTTTATAAGCGGCTGCCCCAACTCTTTGATACATAGGTAAAGAGTTGAACATAAATTCAATTACTTCTTGGTAATTCATTTTTTACTTGCTAATTTCTTTAAATCGCTTTTTAATAATCTGTCTGCATTTTTATTGCTCAGTTTGTGCATGTCGTAATAATAAATATTGCCTTCCTGAGTGTCAATAATTATTTTTATACAGTAAGAAAGTGTGTTGCTTGTTTGTGGTCCTAAAATATGTAGGATTATTGCATCTTCATCATTGTTGTCAATTAAGTTTTTAATTTTTTCTTTGTCTGCATATTCAAAATTAAATGGATATGCTGTAGCAAAAGAATTTTTTGTTCTAATTTCAGGTTCAACTTCTTCTTTTAATAAATAAAAAGTTTTGGTTTTAGGACTACCTGTTTTATTCATATAATATTCTGCTAATTTATCCTCGCTTATAGTTGGATTATTTTTGCAAGTTTTTATATGTAATTGAGTGAATTTTACCATTAATCCTAATTTATAAGCATATGCTTCTTGCAAAGCACCATGATAGCAAAGCGGTATGGCACAAAGAGTTGGCATGTCGTTTACGGTTTTGTAATTTCCACCTAAACATAAAATTAAAAAATCAAACAATGTTTGTGTTTTGTCTTTTTCAAAATAAACTTGGTTTATCATCAAAAAAGAATTTTTAGGATTTGATTTGTGTTTTTTAAACTCTGATTCAGTAATAAACTCGTAATCTGTTATTGTCCAATGTTTTAAGATGGCTTCTTTCATTTCCATATTGTAGTCAGACATTAATGTGTTGTTTAGTACAATATAAGTTTTTGAGTTTAAAAAAGTATTGATTTCTGCTTGACTTCCGCGAGAAATATTAATTTGTGCAAAACCTATTAAATAGGAGTTAATTAAAAAAATAAAAATTACTAATCTTAACATTATACATGGTTTTTAAAAATTTACTCATTCATCATTAAAACTCGTTTTTCGTTATAAAGTCTAACGTAATAAAACAGTTGTTTAGTCTTTTTTCTTTTCCTTAATTTTGAAAATTCATCATAAATTTGTGGCTCTCGTTTTAATATTGATTCTACATTTTTCACACTATATTCAAGAATATTTCCAGTTTCCATATCAATTATAAATTGTTTTAATTCTTCGGTTTGATAGGTTCTCGACATTGGTGGCGAATAATAGTAAGGATTGTAGTAATAAGAACCATAATAAGGTTCTGGACTTATATGGCGAATTGTATTAATTGTTGTAATAAAATGAGAAATAGAACCTACAAAAGGAATTAAATTTGCTTTGTTAGACCAATAAATATATGGTTTTCCATTTTTAGAAAATCCCCAAACTTCAGATATTTGTTTTTTGATAAGCAAACCGTGTTTATCGTTAAAGATTATGGTTTTTGCAGTATCTAAATTATAATAAAAATCTTTATGAGAATAATCTGGGTAAACAACTGATTCAAAAGGAATTGGCGAATTGCTTCTAAAATCTGAAAACTGCAAATACAAACCAGGTTTAAATTCAAAACTAAAATCGCACTTAACCAAACTGTCTGATTGCGAAAGACTTAGTTTAGTTACACATAAAAGCAATATAAAGAAGTAAGTTTTTTTCATATTTTAGTCAAAGATAATGTAGTTTTCTAATTTTTTATAGAATTTTGTGAAGTAATTTTTAATATTTTAGAAAATCAAATATTATAAAATTTATGTTTATGTGCTTAAATGTTTTAAAAACAAATCAACAAACACTCTTTTTATTTGTGCATTTAAAAGCGTATTTTGAAATTTTTATGTAGCAAAATCCTGTTTTTCGCATTATTTGCAATACAATAAATTCAGTTGAAAGTTTATAAAGTAAAAAGTTCATAAAGAAAAGCCAAACCCGCAGACCACTTTTAACTTTACCTTCGGTGAGTTCGCAAGCTCGGTTCGACTTTTACCATTTCCCTTTTAACAGTATAAATAGTTATTTTTCTATTTTTTTAAGTGTTACAACAATGTCGTTTTCACTTTTTAAATCAACTAAGTTGTCTTGCTCATTTTTACAAATAATCTCCATAACGGTTCGCGGCTTTGCGTAGTGGCGGATTTTGAAGCACTAAACTGTCAACCCACCACAAAACTTGATATGAAAAACTGACCTTCAATATACCACTGCACCCGCCATTACACAAAACCGCTGTTGTGCGTTCGGTGTTCTTCTTTCTTCCTGATTGTCTGTCTGTTGTGCGTTGGAACAGACACACTCTTTGCCAAGTTTTGGCTTGTGGGTCGGCTGGTGCGACTTGGCAAATGCGAAGCATTCACGAACACCATTAAAAACAATCAAATTGTGAGTAATTGTGTGGCTGTTGAGCGTTGGCATTTCTATTCGTTTAATGTGTTTTCTAATGT
>DAONZU010000112.1:0-7015 GCA_035406965.1 Bacteroidales bacterium | reverse complement strand
AGTTTATACGCCACTCTTCCTAAAACCATTGCATTTTCGTATTCGTAATCGATTCTTAAAACTTTTGGTACTAATATAGATTTTTGTATTATATCAGAAACTTCTTCTACTGTAAGTTTTCTTTCTTGTCGTACAGATAGCATAAATTTAAAAATTGCTTTCTCGTCAAAAGTCTTAGAAATACCATCTTCTACAAAGCCTATTTGAAGATAAATGGTTTTAATTCCATTTTTTAAGAACTCGCCACTTGCTGAAGCTAAATATCCATGAAAAGCTCTGTTTGCGGAAATCCATTCTGGAGTTGGACTAAATTCTACATCTTCGGCTGCTGTGCCTAAATTAAGAATGGTGGTTTTAATTTGTGGTAAAATGGAATTTATAATTTTAACAGGTGCGGTAAAATTCACTTTGTAAATTTCATCTGCATTTATTGTGCTTGCAAGATTTACAACAGAATCAAAATTTATATTTAAGTTTTTTAAATTGTTTATAAATTCTTCAACTGACAATTCATTGGCAAAATCGCAAGTAAAAACTTTTGCATTTTTAAATTTACTTAATTTTTTAGAATTTTTATTTGCTTGTAAAAACAAATTAGCACCTTTATTATAAAGCTCCTCGCTTAATTTCAAACCTATACTCCCACTCGCTCCGAGAATTAAAATATTTTTATTATCAAAAATTCTAATTTCAGGCTCTTTACTTGGTTTTAAATTTTTATGAATGTAAGTAAATGCACCGAAATTTCCTCCCACTCCTGCTGTTGCACTTAAAATTTTAGAATTATCAACAAGTTTTCCTTGATTTTTCAACAAACATAAACTTAACGGAACAGTTGCTCCAGAAACATTTCCATAGTATTTTTGCCCATCTAAGAAAACTTTTTCTAAATCTATATTCAAATTTTTAGCACAAGCAAATAAAATCACATTTCCAGTTTGGTGTGGAACAAAATAATCAATATCATTGCTTGTCCAATTGCTCTTTTCTAAACATTTGTTTGCAGCATTTGGAATATTTACAATAGCTCTATCCTTAATCAAACTATCATTCATATAAAGATTACGTTTATGGTCAACACCAACATAATCCAACATGTGCAAATCATGAAAATTATTTATGTTTATTACTCCAAACTTTTCATCGCTTTGTGTTTTTGTTAAAACTACTGCTGCGGCTGCATCACCAAAGGTTACATAAGGCACAAACTTAGTTCTTTGAGTTAAAAACGATGACATGGTTTCGCTGTGTGCTATCACAATATTTTTTGCTTGCGGATGTGTTTCAAAATAAGAAATTGCAGCTTCTAAATTCACATTAAATCCTGCACAGCCACTACTAAGCGTAAATGCAGGCGTATGATTTGTGTCTTCGACAAGAAAAGATTTTATTCTTGCAGCAATTCCGGGAGCTTGTTCCTGTGGCGAAACTGTACTTACATACCAAGCATCAACATCAGAAGCTAAAATATTTGCGTCTTTTAAAGCATTTTGAATTGCTTCTACTCCTAATTCCAAAGAAGTGTCGGCATAATATAGTTTTTTCAAGGTCGGCGGAAATGGCGTTACGTGATTTCTTTCATAAAAACCCATAATATTTCCTGCAAAATAATCGAAAGCTGTAGCATTTGGATTTTTTTCTTTAAATGCTAAGAATTTTTCGCTTTTTTCAACTTTTTCTTTGCTAAAACCACTTAAAAATTCTTTTTCAATAGCATAAAAAATATCGTCATTAGTAATTTTGTATTTGCCTTTCGACATTCCAAAACCAGTGAATATATAATTGTTAAATTTCATTTTTTAATATTTAAGATATCCGTCTTTTATTACTTTTAAATGCGATTCATAAGAAATTCTAACTTTGGGAATTTTCATTCTATAAGCAGACTTTAAAATTCTTTCGGCAATCTTTTTAACTTCAATCATAGATTTTTGCCTAATATTATTTAAAGACATATTTATTTGTGATTTATCGAGTTTCGCCATCATTCCTGCTTCGACAATTCCGGGCAAATAATACACACAATTAACTTTATTTTCATAAACTTTTGTTGCCAAAGAAACTGCATAAGCTCTCAAAGCTCGTTTCGAAGCCACATAGCTTGCAGAACCGGGGAATTGTGCGTCTTCGCCTACAGAACCCATGATTACTATGCTTTCAGTAACAATTTCGGAACATAAATCGCATAAGTTTTTAATTGAAAAATAATTCACATCTAAAACTTTTTCAAATTCCAAATCTGAAACTTCGCTTGCCTTGCTCAACGAACCTGTAATTGCGTGAGTAACAATAAGATAGTTTATATTTTTAAATTTTGATTTTATTTCAGAAACTAAGTTTTCTGTTTGGTTATTATCACTTAAATCTGCTTGCACTAAGTCGATTTTGACTTTATATTTGTTTAAAATATCGTTTTTAATTTTAGTGATTTTTTCCGAATTAGAATTATAATGTAAAATTAAATTTCCACCTTTTTCGGCAGCTTGCAAAGCAATTTCTCTGCCTATTCCGCCGCTTGCACCTGTAATAAAAATTGTTTTATTTTCAAGTTCTGCTTGAGAATTATTTTCAGTATTATTTTGTGGAACTATATAAGCAAAACCGCCAAATTCGCCTCCTAATCCAGCAACAGAAGTAATTATTTTATCTCCAACTTTTAGTTCATTTTCCAAAAGTAAATCCAAACAAGCAGGAATAGATGCCCCACTTAAATTTCCATAATTATATTGAATTTCTTTAAAAACTTTGTTTTTCTCTATTCCTATCTTTTTTGCGACAGAATCAACAATAGCATTTCCTGTTTGGTGAGGAATAAAATATTTTAAATCTTCAATTTTCCACTGAGTTTCTTTCAAAATTTTATTAAAAGTATTTGAAATATTTGGAACAGCTCGGCTTTTTACCATTCGAGGGTTCATAAAAAGTTTGCCATTTGGGTCTGCTCCTAAAAAATCAAGCATTTTTGTGTCTTCGCTATTTGTAATATACACCACTCCTTCTTGATTTTCTGTTTTAACTCTGCTTAAAATTACTGCCGCAGCCGAATCGCCAAAACTTGAAAAAGGAACAAAATCTTTTGTATTTGGTAACAAAGCCGACATTACTTCTGTATGTGCAATTAAAATATTTTTTGCTTGTGGATTTTGCTTAAAATACATTATCGCATTTTCTAAATTTATATTAAAACCAACGCAAGCAGAAGTTAAAGAATAGCATGGAGCTTGATTATCAATATCTGCGAAATATGCTTTTGCTATTTCAGCAATTCCAGGTGCAAATTGTGTTTGAGTGGCAGAACTCACAAACCAAGCGTCTATTTCGTTGCCATTTAACTTAGTTTTTTCTAAAAGTTTTTCTATTGCATTAACACATAAATCTAAGGAATTTTCGGCTTCTTCATATTTATGAGTTGTTGGCGGAAAAGATACGACATGAAATCTTTTGTAAAATCCCATTATATTCCCTACCATATAGTCGAAAGCTGAAGTTTTAGGCTGTGTTTTTATAAATTCTTGATAATCTTCTGAATTTTCAATTCTATGATAATCAAAGCCTTCCAAATAATGTGACTTTACATATTTTTCAATCTCATCATTTAGAATTTCATAATTTCCTAAAACGAATGATGTTCCTTTAAAAATAAAACTGTCTTTCATACTTTGTTTCTCTTTTCAAAAAATTGTTTAATTCTTTCTTTTCCGTCAGTTTGCAAAACAGATGAAAATTCTCTTGCTTCCATTTCTAACAATTCGTTTACATCTAAAAACATTGAACTAATTAAAATCTTTTTTATTGCTCTTAATGATTGCGAACTTTTTGTACAAAGTAATTTTGCAAATTTTTCAGTTTCTATCATTAATTCATCAGACTTATAAATTTTTTGTACAAATCCTTTTTCCCAAGCTTTTTCAATTGGAATTTGGTTTCCTGTAAACAAATAATAAGCGGAATCAGCCAAAGAAAAATATTTAGAAAACATGCAAATTCCGCCTGCTGCCGGAATTAGTCCTATATCTGATTCTGGTAAACGCAAAATTGTATTTTCTCCTGCAAATCTAATATCGCAATGTAAAGCTAATTCCAAGCCACCGCCAAGCACATATCCGTCTAAAGCTGCAATTACAGGAATTTCTAAATTTTGCAAACCAGAATAAACTCTTTGCAGTCTTAAACACATTGCAAGACCTAAATCGTAATCGGCAGCACCAATTTCATGAAGTTCGCCACCTGCAGAAAAAACATCTTTACTAACACTTGAAATAATCAATACTTTTAAATCATAATTAGTTGAAAAATAGTTAATTGCACTTTCAAGCTCACCAATAAGTTCTTGACTTAACAAATTAAGTTTTTTAGGATTATTTAATTTTAAATAACCAATATTATCTTTCGTTTCTACAATTATTGTTTTGTAATTCATATTAAAAAATTATTCTGCATAAAAATTAATAATTTCGCTTATTGCTTTTTGACAAACCGGACAGAAGTCAACACCAAGACTTTTCATTTTACAACTAATATAAGGTCTGTAAATTCCTTGTTTTTGATAACCACCGCCTTCGTAAACGCCAATAGTTTTTAAATTTTCCTTTGTAACAGGAGTTGGAATTGGTGTATTTTCGTTTAACATATTTTTCCATTTTGAATCGAAATTCACCAAAGTTGTAAGATTTGCTTGGTAAGGCTCTAATTTTTTGTTGTAAATATCTTCATAAGAAACTTCGTCTGCATAATATTCATCTCCTAATGCTGCGAGAGAATGTCCAAGTTCGTGTACAAAAACTTCGAATCTATGTGAATTTTTTGCACTTGTGATATTCCAAAAATTATAAATTCCGCCACCGCCATAAGTTTCGGTATTTACTAAAATACAAATTTGGTCGCATGGAGCTAAGCCTGCATAATCTCTAACAGAATGATAATCGCTTGTTGTTAAATATCTGTCGGAACGAAAAGTGTAAAAATTTGTATTCAGAGCTGTTGATTTCCATATTTTTTCGTGTGGGATATCAGTTCCGCTTTCTAAAGAAATTGCTGCAACTGCCCAAATATTTATTTTTTCCTTATTAGTCTTAAAAGGCTCTGTTTCAAATAAATACTCAGCAGTTTTCTGTACATCTTCGTAAAAACTATTGATTTCATTTTTAGTATATCCATCTCCTATAAAAACTAAATCCAAGGCGTTTTCTGGTTCAAGTTTTCCAAAAATCTTTTTCACTTCTGCATTTACAGGCTTTTCATAATTTATTGCTAAATCTGCTGGGTCAATTTCAATTTCAAAAATTTTCTTAAAACTATTATCTTCATATTGACGACTTGACAGCTCAACTTTCACTTTATTTTTTGGAAAAGGAATTATCAAAGACTCTGGAAATCCCCTACTCATAGTTTTTGCTTCTGCGGTAAATTGCCATTCTTCAAAAAGCGAACAAAAGCCGTATGAGTAAATTAAAGTTTTTGTTTTTAAATCAAAAACCTCTACAAAATAGCTTCCATAAGCAAATTTGTCAATTAGATTATTTTTTCTTCCGCCCCATTTTTCTTCAAATTTTAGCTCTTTAAATAATATTTGCTCAGTTTTATCAGTACCTGTATGGTAATAATCAATTCGTAAGCCATTATCTTTAAACCATTTATCAAAACTGTTTTGAGCATAAACATTTGTATGCGTTAAAAAGAATGTTGCCAATATTGTTATGTTAACAAAAACTCTATAAATCTTTTTCATATTTATTATTCTTTCTTTATTTTTGCCGACACAAATTTACACAAATAATTTAATTGACATGGATTTTTATAATATCATTAATAATTTAAAAACTTGGTTAGCTAGTTACGATTTAAGTTCATCTACAGTTAACTTAATTGCTTCCTTAATTGTATTGGCATGTATTATATTAGTTAGTTGGCTTGCTAATTACATTACAAAAACAATTATTTTAGCAATTATCAAAAAACTTGTTAAAAAAACAAAAGCTACTTGGGATGACATTATGCTTGAACAAAAAGTTTTTCATAAATTATCTCAATTAGTACCTATATTAATAGTTTATTACGCCATAGAACTTGCTTTTATGGATTATAACTGGGCAATTTTACTTGTAAAAAAACTAACTATAGTATATTTAATAATTTTGATAGTAAGAATTATTTTCTCTTTCTTAAATTCACTTGACGAAATTTATGCTCAGAATGTAGGTGCTAAAAAAGGCACAAGCATAAAAAGTATTATGCAAGTTTTAAAAATATTCGTCCTTATAGTTGCTGTAATAATAACATTATCATATTTACTAAACAAAGAAGTTGGCTATTTCATCACAGGTTTAGGTGCTATGACCGCCGTTTTAATGTTAATATTTAAAGATTCAATTTTAGGTTTAGTTGGTGGCGTACAACTTACAACTAATGATATGGTAAGAATTGGAGATTGGATAAGTATGCCAAGTAAAAACATTGACGGAGATGTTATTGAAGTAGGTTTAAATACTGTTAAAGTTCAAAATTTTGATAAAACTATTTCTACTATCCCTCCTTATACTTTGATGACTGAAAGTTTTAGCAACTGGCGTGGAATGAAAGAAGCAGGTGGAAGAAGAATAAAACGTTCTGTAAAAATTGATATGACATCTGTAAAATTCTGCGATGATGAATTATTAGATCGACTTTCAAAAATTCATTTAATAAAAGACTATATAGCGGAAAGAAGTGCTGAAATAGAAGAATATAACAAGACTCATCAATACGACTTGAGCGTTTTAGCCAATGGAAGAAGAATGACAAATTTAGGTACTTTTAGAATGTATATTATTGAATATTTAAGGGCTAATGAAAATATAAAACAAGATATGACCTTGTTAGTTAGACAATTAGAATCAACACAAAACGGACTACCATTAGAAATTTATACTTTTACTGCTTCAACAGAATGGACTGAGTACGAAAAAATTCAATCTGATATTTTTGACCATATTTTTGCTGTACTTCCTGAATTTGATTTAAGAGTTTATCAAGCACC
>DAONZU010000111.1:0-7171 GCA_035406965.1 Bacteroidales bacterium | reverse complement strand
CGAGCGACATAGTATATCTTTTTGCATATAAATCATTTAATTTTCACAAAATTATATGCAATTGAATATAATTTTATATCTTTGCAACAAAATAACTGCAAAAACATATAATTATGGTATTAAGTTTAGCCACATTTGTTAAAACAAAGCGTAAAGAAGCCGAGCTTACACAGCAAGAATTTGCCGATAAAGCTGGTGTAGCACTTACCGTTGTTAGAAAAATTGAACAAGGCAAAGAAAATCTTAGTATGGCAAAAGTAAATCAGGTATTGATGATGTTTGGGCATAAGTTAGCACCTGTTAAACATAAGGAAATTGAGTTATGAGACAAGGAAAAGTATTTTATAATGATGATTTTGCAGGTATTCTTACAGAAACTGATGATGGAGAATATTTATTTGCATACGATAAGGAATATATCAAACAATTTCCTAATCAAGCAATAAGTTTTTCTATGCCTGTTTCGGATAAAGTGTATCGCGACAATCGTTTATTTCCTTTTTTTGAAGGTTTAATACCTGAAGGTTGGCTTTTAGAAATCGCCTACGAAAGTTGGAAATTAAATCGAAATGACCGCATGGGCTTGCTTTTAGCATGTTGTAAAAACTGCATTGGTGCTGTAAGTGTAATTCCACTAATAAACGAAAAAGATGAGTAACAAATGTTTATATTGCTATAAGGACTTGAATACAGAAGGTGATTTTCATACTTCTTGTAGTCTTAGTTTTTTTGGTAGTCCCAAACCGCCTGCCTTGAATTACACCATAGACGAAATGGCAGAATTAGCAAGGCAAGTAGTAGAAAATTCAATAACTATTCCTGGAGTTCAGCCAAAGCTTTCTCTAAGTTTTATTAAAGATGTTTTGAAAGATGAAACTAATGGGCGATTAACAGTGTTAGGAGCTATGGGTGGAAATTATATTTTAAAACCTCAAAATAAAGTTTATCCTCAAATGCCTGAAAATGAACATCTAAGCATGAGAATGGCAGAACTTTGCGGGATTTCTGTAGTTCCTTCATCGCTAATTAGGCTAAAATCTGGCGAACTTTCATATATAACCAAACGTATTGACCGCACTCAAACAGGTCAGAAAATACACATGTTAGATATGTTTCAGATTTTAGAAGCTTTTGATAAATATAAAAGCTCTGTAGAAAAGATAGGAAGAGCTTTAGCAAAACATTCTGCAAATACAGTTTTGGATTTGTTAAGACTTTTTGAAATAGTTGTTTTTAGCTACCTTACAGGAAATAATGACATGCATTTGAAAAACTTTTCAATGATTCTAAAAAATGAAGAATGGAATTTATCGCCTGCATACGATTTGCTGAATGTAAACCTACACCTTCCTGAAGATAATGAAGAATTTGCATTAACTATAAACGGAAAGAAAAGAAAACTCACGAAATCAGATTTTGTAAATTTAGGATTGAAACTTCAATTAACTGAAAAACAGATTTCAAATACTTTTGATAGATTTATCAAAGCAGAAAACATAATGAAGCAGGAGATAAGTAACTCTTTTCTTTCGATAGAAAATCAGGTGAAATATATTGATTTGTTAGAAGTTAGATTGTCTTTATTTAAGGAATAGTTGAATTGATTTTTTTTGATTTGACTGTGGTAAATACCTACACCCGCTCGCTCGGATTTGTAATCCGAGCGAGCGTCAGGGGTATTGGTGCGAGGCAAGCGTAGTTAAATCTAAGCGAGCGTAGAGGTAACTAAAATTTTATTGTTGATAATAAAATCTGTGTAACAAACATTTTTTAACTAAAAAATTATATCTTTGTCTTAAACTTTAAATCATTTTAAATTGCTAAAAGACTATAATTTAATTGTTATTACAGGTGCAACTGCGGGGAGCAAAACTTCTGTGGCAGCACATTTGGCATATGATTTAAAAACCGAAATAATTAGTGCTGATAGTAGGCAAGTTTATAAAACAATGAATATCGGCACAGGTAAAGATTTGGAAGATTATGAAGTTAATGGAGTAAAAATTCCTTATCACTTAATAGATATTTGCGAACCTGGCTATAAATACAATGTTTATGAGTATAAAAGAGACTTTTTTAAGGTTTATTCAAGTTTGAGGGAGAGGGGAATAGTCCCAATATTATGTGGCGGAACAGGTTTATATATAAATGCAGTTATAAATAATTATGAATTAGTAAAAGTTCCTGTAAACGAAAAATTACGAGCAGAATTAAAAGGTAAATCTATTCAAGAACTTGAAGTGATTTTACGAAAATACAAAGATTTACATAATAATAGCGACCTCGATACCACAAAACTAGCTATACGAGCAATAGAAATAGCAGAATATTATTCAAGAAATAGTTTTGTAGGAGATAATTATCCTGAAATTAAACCAATAATTTTTGGAATTTATTTTGAACGTGAGCAAAGAAGAGCAAGAATTACAGAAAGGCTTAAATTACGCTTAGAAAATGGAATGATAGAAGAAGTCCAAGCTATGTTAGATGCTGGAATTTCTCATCAAGATTTGGAATATTACGGATTAGAATATAAGTTTTTGTCTTGGTATTTGAAGGGCGATATTACTTATGACGAACTTTTTACTCAATTAAATACTGCTATTCATCAATTTTCGAAACGACAAATGACTTGGTTTAGAAAAATGGAAAAAGAAGGAAGCGAAATAATTTGGATAGACGGGAATTTGGATATGGAAAGCAAATTGAAACTTATTAAATCTTATTTGTGAAACTTAAAAATGTATTAACAATTAAATTTTAAAACAATGAAAAACAAAAACATCTTTATTCAATTGCCATTATTAGTAATGGGATTATTTTTAGTGTTTACACTTGGTTGTAAAAGAGAAGAAATCCCTGCAGTATCTACTACAGAAATAACAAATATTACTATATCTTCAGCCACATCAGGAGGATTTATTGAAGATGACGGTGGCTTAGGGATAATAGATTGTGGAGTTTGTTGGAGTACAAATGATAATCCAACTATTGCAGATAATAAAACTATTGATACTATTGGTACATTTGGCTTTGAAAGTAGTATTACAGGTTTGGAAGCAAACACAACTTACTATGTGAGAGCTTATGTAACAAATAGTGTAGGAACTGGTTATGGTAATGTTATTTCTTTCAAAACTCACGGATTTAGCACTTTCACAGATACTCGCGATGGCAGTGTTTATAAAACGATACAAATAGGTAATCAAATTTGGATGGCTGAAAATTTAAAATATTTGCCAAGCGTAGTTAGTCCTGAAATAGGTTCTGATACTTATCCATATTATTACGTTTATGGCTATAGTGGAAACAATATTTCAGATGCTAAAGCAACAGAAAACTATGCAACTTACGGCGTTTTATATAATTGGTCGGCAGTTATGGGTGGAGCAATGAACAGCAATAATAATCCAAGTGGAGTGCGTGGTGTTTGTCCCGAAGGTTGGCATGTGCCAAGCGAAGCAGAGTGGACAGAATTAACAGACTTTTTAGGTGGAGAAATTGTTGCAGGTGGCAAACTTAAAGAAACTGGTACAGAACACTGGAAAACACCTAACGAAGGAGCTACTAATGAAGTCGGTTTTACTGCTCTCCCGGGTGGATCTCGAGCTCATTTTGGAGCGTACTTCTTTAGTCTAGGAGAAAATGGTTTATGGTGGACTACTACAAAAGGAATAGATAATGATAAGGCAAGAAGTATATATATGTTTTACCAGTACAATAATATGAATACTCAAGTCAGTTTTAAAAGGTTGGGGGGATCTGTACGTTGTGTGAAAAACTAACTCAGTTAAAAGTTTATAAAGTTCGTAAAGTTTGTAAAGAAAAGCCGAACAGAAAACCGCTTTTAACTTTCGACTTTTAACTTTTAACTGATTTGCTTTGCCCGCAAGGGCAACACAATAACTCAGTCGAAAGTTTAAGTTCGTAAAGTTTGTAAAGACTCAAGTTTTTATTAGTTTTTCTTTAGAAAATTTAGAATTAAGAATTATTTTCAACTGCTAATAGTATTCCATTCAAAACATCTGCAATATCTTCTAATTTGTGAACTTTTAAAACTTTTAAACTTAGTTTTTCGTTAATTTCTTTAATTTGTAAATTTTGAGGATTATGTTGAACATAGTTTAAAACTTTGGCAAATTTTGGTGAAGAATAATAGTTAGACTGCTGATTGCTTGGAAAATAAGCTAATAAAGTATTGTTTCTAATAACAATTTTTTGAAATCCTATTTTAATTGCAAGCCATTTAAGTTTAATTAATTCAAAAATTCTTTCTGTTTCTTTAGGAATTTTGCCAAATCTATCTTCTAAATTTGTTTTAAAAATACTTAATGAACTTTCATCTTTAATTTCGTCTAACTCTTTGTATAATTTAATTCTTTCAGATGTTGAACTTACGTAATAGTCAGGAATTAAGATGTCCATATCTGTTTCAATTTGACAATCGTAATCTACTGAAATTAAATCTTCATCATCTTCTTCGTTTTGTTCATTATCTGAAAATGTGTCGTCAAATTTTCCTTCTTTTAATTCTCGGAGAGCTTCATTAAGTATTTTGTTATAAGTTTCAAAGCCAACATCAGCAATAAATCCAGATTGTTCTGCTCCAAGGATATTTCCAGCACCACGAATATCTAAATCTTGTAAAGCTATATTCATTCCTGAGCCTAATTCACTATATTCTTCTATTGCTTTTAAACGCCTACGAGCTTCTGGAGTTAGCACAGATAATGGGGGAGAAAGCAAATAACAAAAAGCTTTTCTGTTACTTCTACCAACCCTTCCTCTGAGCTGATGTAAGTCGCTCAAACCAAAGTTGTTAGCATTGTTGATAATTATTGTATTTGCATTTGGAATGTCAACTCCATTTTCAATAATTGTTGTACTAATTAACACATCATAATCACCACGCATAAATTCCAAAATAATTTTCTCTAACTTCTGACTCTCCATTTGTCCATGTGCTACAACAGTTTTCACTTCAGGACAAAGTTTATTAACCAAAGTTTCTATTTCAAAAATATTTTGAATTCTATTATTTATAAAGAAAACTTGACCATTTCTTCCAACTTCATAATAAATTGCATCTTGAATAATTTTGTTGTTAAATGAATGAAGCTCAGTAATTATCGGTTGTCTGTTTGGTGGTGGCGTGTTTATTACAGATAAATCTCTGGCACCCATTAACGAAAATTGCAAAGTTCGTGGTATTGGCGTTGCTGTAAGAGTTAGAGTGTCAACATTTATTTTAAAATTTTTCAATTTTTCTTTCATAGACACACCAAACTTTTGTTCTTCGTCAATTATTAATAAACCTAAGTCTTTGAAAATCACATCTTTATTTAACAATCTGTGAGTGCCTATAATTATGTCAAGTTTGCCTTCTTCTAATTTTTGTAAACTTTGTTTTATCTCTTTGCTTGATTTTAATCTACTTACATAGGCTATGTTTACAGGCATATCTGCAAGTCTTTCTTTAAAAGTATGGTAGTGTTGAAGTGCTAAAATTGTTGTAGGAACTAAAACCGCTACTTGTTTGCTGTCGTTTACTGCTTTAAAAGCTGCTCTAATAGCAAGTTCTGTCTTTCCAAAACCAACATCGCCACAAACTAATCTATCCATTGGAACTTCGGATTCCATATCGGCTTTTATAAGTTCATTAGCTTTGCTTTGGTCTGGAGTGTCTTCATACATAAAAGAAGATTCTAATTGATGTTGTAAATAGGAGTCGGGTGAAAATGCAAAACCTTTCTGTTCTCTGCGTTTTGCATAAAGTAAAATCAAATCTTTAGCAATATCTTTTATGTTTTTCTTGGTTTTTTCTTTCAATCGTTTCCAATGTCCAGAACCCAAGCGATAAATTTTTGGCGGTTCATCATCTTTATCTCTATATTTTGAAATTCTGTGTAAAGAATGAATATTTACATAAAGAATATCGTTGTTGTCATAGATAATGCTTACCACTTCTTGGATTTTGCCATTGTTGTTAATTTTTTGTAACCCGCCAAATTTCCCAACACCATTATCAATATGAACAACATAATCGCCGGGGCGTAATGCTGTAAGTTCTTGAATTGTAATGCTATCTTTGTGCGAAAGTTTTTTACTGCTAAATCTGTGGTATCTTTCAAAAATTTGGTGGTCGGTAAAAACACATGTTTTTGATTCATGCATTATAAAACCTTGGTTTACAATCTTTAAAACTGGAATAAAGTTTACTATTTGATTTTGTTCAGTAAAAATATCTTTAAGTCTTATTAATTGCTTTTCGTTATTGCTTAAAACATAGGTTTCGTAACCATTTGCTTCGTTGTTTTGAAGAATTTCTGCTAAAATATTAAATTGCTTTCCAAATTTAGGTTGTGGTTCAGTATTGAAATAAAACTCTTTTTCTGCTTTAAAAACACTGCGAGAAGCAATTTCAATAATTTGAAAGTTTTTAATCTGATTTTGAAACTCATTGACATTTAATAAGTTTTTGCTTGGTTCTAAAATAACATTATCTTCATCATCAAAATCACTGTCTTCAACTTCTTTGTATCTTTGTTCGGCAGCAGTATATGTATCTTCAATTTTATCTAAAACTAATTCTGGTTCCGAAATCCAAAACTTACAATTTTTGTTTATAAAATCGAAAAACGAAACTTTTTCTGTTTCATCAAAGTGTTCGTGGACGTTTGGAATTATTACTATTTTTTTGTGTTTCTCGGTTGAAAGCTGAGTTTGTGGGTCAAAAGACCTAATACTTTCAATTTCATCACCAAAAAAATCAACTCGAAATGGAAATTCATCAGAAAACGAAAAAATATCAATTAAACTTCCTCTAACAGAGAAGCTTCCGGGTTCATAAACAAAATCAGTTGCAGTAAATCCATATTCGTTTAAAACTTCAATAACAAAATCCATAGAAAGTTTTTCGCCTTGCTTTATTTCCAATGTGTTCTTTGTTAGAGTTTTGTTTGAAATAACTTTCTCAATTATTGCACCAGGATAAGTAATGATAAGATAAGGCTTCTTGTTGGAAGATATTTTGTTTAAAACTTCTGTTTTTAAAACGATATTGGTTTTGTCTGTTTTTAAATATTCTATGGAGCGCTTGTAAGCCGAAGGATAAAACAAAATATTTTTGTCGCCTATAATATTGTTTAAATCATCATAAAAGTAAGAAGCA
>DAONZU010000110.1:0-7179 GCA_035406965.1 Bacteroidales bacterium | reverse complement strand
TGAATTTATCGTCCATTATTAACCTTCTTTTAATTGAACAAATGCCATAAAGTAGTAAATCATACAGTATAACAGGCTTTTCGTTTAAATAAAATTAAGTTGTGATTGTAAATAGCTTTTGATATTTTTAAAAGTATTCACAATTTTATTAAGTTTATCTTGCTGTTTCATAATAGTTTTCCAACTTAGTCATATCTTAATTTAATTTAGCAAAACAATATTTTAGCCTAAGTGTCTATCTTACAGGCGTTTAGCTCAGCTTGGTTTTTGTTATTGATTTTACTCTTTTTTATAAAATCAAATTCATTTTAAAAAAATCAAATTTTTCATATGTAAATTAGAAGCTAAAAAACAGCCTTAGTGCGACAAATTCGACTTTTTTTGAGTATAACTCATTGATTCTCAGTGGTTATGTTTTACAAAATAAGAGAGCGGACAAGTCGGGAATAATTTGTTTTTCATTCTTTATCTATTGTGTTGTGTGGGTTTTGTGTAGTTTGTTAGGTTTTTCTTTAACCCTTTTCCTACAAGCGTTTTAGCAGGTTGGGGAAATAAAAAAACGGCAAAAAAACAAGGCAAATATTCTATTTTTTAAACAAAATAAATGACAAAATTAAAAATTTGAACTTAACGAATATCCTTTATTAGATTGCTCAATCGCTTTTAATACTGCAGGATATACTCCTTTAGCAAACAGCTGATAACCCTTTGCTTTATGATGTCCGTCTTTGGGCCAATAGTATTCATCAATATTTTCTTCATTAACACCACTTTGTAGATAAAAATTTAGTAAATTAACACAACTAATTCCCTGGTAAACAGCATATTCATATAATTCGTCATGATAATCAAATTTACCTTTTATCATTTCATGCCTCAGAGGATGAAATACAATAATCAACTTAAAATTATTTTCTTCAGAAAGATTTTTAAAATCAATTATGCTTTTCTTCAAGTCCTGCATTGCTGAGTTTCTTCTATTTCGAAAATCCCTTGATGAAATAAGCAAATAGTCATCTAAAGATAGAACCTTAGTCATCAACCTAAAAACATGCGAAACAGCAAAAATAGGTTCCCACCATTTGACTTTAATTGCAAGGGACATCTTTTCAAATCTTTCTTTACCTCCTCTTAAAATTATATCATCCAACTCATAACCATATGCAACAATTACCACTTTGGGGTTAAACGCTAACAATTTTTCTTGAAGTAATCTATATTCATAAATAGGATCCGATGCAGAAATACCAGCATTGATAAAGCTCAATCTTCCAGTAGAATCTTCTGTTAGCTGCCGTTCAAGAAATTTAACCCAAGTAGAATCTTCATGTGCACCAAAACCTTCGGTAAACGAATCTCCTAATGTAATAATAACTTTTGAATTATTTAAAATTGCTGTATCAGGTTCTTCACAACTCAAACCGTAGGAATTAGATTTGCGATCAAAACAAAACTCATTACTCTCTAGCTTATAATCTGTATGTGCTGGTCTTATCCAAAATGGTTCAATTCTATTCTGCATTTCTATTGATTCATAAAAATTAAGTTGTTTCTCGAAATAAGTAAACTCCAATCCTGTTATTCTTAAAACTAATTCAGCAACTAATATTGCAAAAAATAATGACGAAAATACAAGAATAAGATTCTTATTATTTTTCGTTTTTTCCCAATAAGTCAATATTCCAATAATTAGCAGAAAAAATGAAATTATAATAAAAAAACTATCCCAAATTCCTAATTGTCTAAAATAAAATATTTGAGCAACTGAAATTATTAAGAAAATAAATGAGCTTAAAAAAATGTAAAAAGATTTTCTATCCTGTTTCCGAAATAGAATAAGGGATACAAAAATAAATACTTGCAAAATGCAAATAAGTAAGGTAATGCGTAATAGAGACACCTTTATAGTTAGAAAGATAATTTTTATAAAGCTCCGATCTAGAATGTTTATATCGCTAATTTCATGAACATCTGAGCAATTAAGAACAGTATCTATAAGAACACTATCATAATTATCTAAAACTAAAAGTTTAAATTGCTTACTGTCATTAAACTCATTTGGTTTAACATGAATAGATTTAAAACAACTGTAACTATCTAACTTAAAATAACGTGTTTAGTATTTTATTTCTGTTTCTTTACCTAAAACCCCTTTCCCAATTATGCTATAATTATTTTTTGGATTATTACTTGTTGAATCAGATATAAAAATTTTCAAATCTCCATAAAAGTTTACTTGCGAGATATACCAACAATAAAACACAACACTACACAATAGTGAAATTGATAAAAAAATAATAATATTTCGCAAATTAAATAATTTCATTTCGCCAAAATTATTTTGCTAATATACTAAAACTTCATCACAAAACAGCCAAGCTTTTTCCCCTTTCCCAACATGCCAATCTGGACAAGTCTTTTGTGTTATTATTTTAATTTTTACATATCTTGCTTCCATTTCTATATGTTCAGTTTCAACTTCTTGAATATTGGTAATATGGGCTTCTTTTTCAGGAGTTTCTATTATTTTAACAGTGTTTTTTGAAATATAATTTTTCCCATTTTCTGAAATTAAAAACTCAACTGATTTTGGTGAAAAAATCCAACTTTTAGGTGAATTTAAAAATGAAATTTTAATGCTTTTAAATTTTTGAATCTTGCCTAAATCTAAAATTATTTCCAAGTCTTCTATTCCTTCAAAGCCTTGCCAGTTCTCACACATATTATAAGAGCCTGACAGTCCATCTATCAAAGCATTTTTGCCCGAAGCTGAATATTTTTCACTAAATTCTTGCGACAATGTTATTTTTCCTTGCATTGCTAAATTGTTTGCAACTACTCTTCCGTAAGTGTTTTGTTTTTCAAAAACTTTCATTTTTTCTACAGACTTGGCATTATATTTTTCTATTCCTTCTGTCAAAATATCTATCGCATCTATCTCGCGTAAAGCCATGCAATGCCCACCTGCTTTTGAAACAGCAGCAAAAACCGTATCTTTATTTGTTACAAAATAACTAGCAATTTCTACTTTGTCTGGATTTTTTTCCCAATCAGTATCAAAATCATCGCAATAAATTTCAGCTAAATAAAATTTGTCGTTTTCTAAAAAATTTAAAGGAATTTTCACCAATCTTGTATCTTGGTTTGTGATTATTCCAGCAAACCAATTTTTATCTTTTTTTCGAGCTACAGCAACAAATTCCCCAAGTTTTGCATCTATAAGTTTAGATTTATCCCAAGAGCAAGGAATTTCTTCAATAAATTTAAACTCTTTTTGATTTTCATAATTTTCAATCTTATCCGAAACCATCATCATAGGACTATAAAAAACTACATACATTGCCATTTGATAAGTTCGTGTACAGTAAAGTCTTTTATTTTCATTCGGATTATGATTTATTTTAAAAATTCCAGGTGTGTAATCCATTGGACCTGCAACAAGTCTTGTAAAAGGCAAAATTGTTGCATGATAAGGCGGAGTTGCGTTATAGCCAGCATTCCATTCATTGCCTCTTACAACTTCTTGAGTTAACAAATTGGGCCAAGTTCGCTCTATTCCTGTTGGTTTTATGCTTTCATGAACATTTAAACATATTTTATATTTTGCTGCTAACTCCACAACTTTTTGATAATGATTTACCATAAATTGCCCATAAGGCGGATAATCTTTTGGGATAATCTCACCTGCATAACCTGTTTTTAAATAACGAATACCAAGTTTATTGCAAAGACTCAAAGCAGAATCCAATTGTTTTTCATAATTTAGAGTATTTCCGCCTGTTTCGTGGTGAGAAATAAATTCTACATTATTTGATTTTGCATAATTTACAATTTCGTTAAGGTCAAAGTCTGATTCGGGGACACAAAAATTTTGTTTTGGAATAACACTTGGTTTTGCCCAGGTATTCCAACCACAATTCCAGCCTTCAGCAAGCACACCACCAATTTTATGTTTTTTAGCAAAATCAATATATCGTTTTGTGTTTTCTGTTGTAGCACCATGTTTTTCACTAACTTCCCAAGTTTGTTCTCCTAAATGCAAAGCCCACCAAATACCGACAAATTTCAATGGCTTAATCCACGAGACATCTTCAATTTTGCAAGCCTCGTTTAAATTAAGTATTAAATTAGATTCAAAAAGTTCTGCAGGTGAATCAGCAATTATTACACAACGCCAAGGAGTAGAAAATGGAGTTTTAATTTTTGCACACACAGAATCTGGTTCTGGCCAAAGTCCAACAAAAAAATCTGGCGAATTTTGACCGGCATTTTGCAAAAACATTTCAGAATAATCATATAAAGCCGCTTCGTGAATACAAAGTAATTTGCCATTTTCTTTTTCAATAGTAATAGGAGTTGCAGCTTCATTTATTTCTGAAAGGAGTGATTTTTTATGCAAAGCTTCATAAGCAAACGCATTTGATGGAATCCACCAAGCAGAATCGTTTTTTGCAAATCTAAACATGGTGTTTTCATTTAAAATTTCAAGATTTTCGCCATTACCAGGAATTGTGTAACGAAAGGCTATTCCATCATTATAAACTCGTAAAGTAAAAATTAATTCTCGCTTTGGTCTTACACTCTCTTTTAAAACAAAAATGCTTTCATTATAATGGTTTAAAATTTCTGAATTTTCTCCAACTACAGGATGCCAAATTTCTTTAAACTCCTTTGTTTCACTACTTATAATCTGAAAATTTTCTTTTATTTCTTCTGCATTTTTAAATTCAAAACCTAAAATAGATTTATCTATCAACATTTCATTATCTGAAAAAACTTGGTAATAAAGAAATCCACTTTCAATACCAAATGACATAGAAATTTTACCATCAGGCGATTTTGTTACATACTCAAAATTCTTTGTCTTAGTTGAGCAAGAAAATAAAACAACAGAAATAAGAAAATATAAAATTATATGTTTTGACAATTTTAGATTTTTAAAATAAAACTTACGCATTTTTATCACATTTGACTTTAAACCTAAGGTTTTTGTAATTTAATTTAGTATTACAAAATTAAATCTTTTTTAGTAAACAGGAAAGAAAATTGTAAGAAGATAAAAGGTTTTAAGAAAGTTATTATCTAAGAATTAAAAAAGTGTTAATTGTTGTGCTTTGGGTTGATAAATATTATAGTTTGAGATAAAAAGTTCCTTTCCGTTTTGGTCGGAATTTTCGTTAACATTCCTCATTCCATAAGTTAAATTCCAAGTAGTTATGTTTGCAAACGAAAAAAGTTCTCGTATAAATTTACTATCATCATAAGTTATCAACCATTTGTGTGAACATTTTTGCATTACGTTAGCAAATCTTTCGTGATCAAAGCCTTTGTGAAGATTTCCGTTTTTTCCATAAAGAGCTGATTTTGTAGCAGAATAATATGGTGGATCAAGAAATACAAATACGTTTTTCCCTTTTGCGTTAACAACCTCTTCATAATCAAGGTTTGTAATTTTTGAATCTTTTATAACTTCGGCAAATTTGTTAAGTCTTTGAATACTACTTTCGGTAAAACGTCCTGTAAATGCGTGTTCACTAAAACCACCACTCAAACTTGTTCCTGAAAAAGTTATGCGATTATAAATAAAAAATGCTGCAGCTCTTTCAATGTCATTAAATGTTTCAATGTTTTTGTTTAGAAATTGATGTAACTCTTTACCCACAGGAAATTTTTCACGCCACTCACAAACTTTATCTATCAACGAATTGACATCTTTTTGTGCTATTTCCCAAAATTTATAAAGTTCAAAATAAATATCGTTTACCCAAAATTTTTTGTTTGGATATCTCTGTTTGGCATATATAAATACTGACCCACCACCCAAAAATGGCTCACGAAACTCATCAAAATCGGGAATGAGTTTTGCAATTGTTTTTACTGCACGGCTTTTGCCACCTGGATAACGCAATGGGGATTTAATCATTTCGAGTATATGAGTTTTACAATGAAATTATTTTTATTAGCTTCAGTTATTAGAGTTTCTATCATAGTTTTTTGAGAGTTGGAAAACTTATTCTTTTCAAAATATTTATCTTTTTTTTGTTTTATATCCAACGAACTTATTGAGCCTGTTAACTTCGAAGATGTTAAAAGTAAAACAGGGCAACTTTTAATTCTCTTGTTATTCACTTTCACATCTGTTAGATTACTGTACAAAATCATTTTTAGCAATCCATCTTTTATATCACCTTTACTTGGCAAAAGACTATTTTGGCTGTGTTTTCCCTCTATTAAATAAATTGTTTCTTTCACAATTTCAATTTCATCAACAGTAAAAAAGTATTGTCCACCCAAATAATTAGTTATTGTGATTTTTGCTTTAGAAAAAGTAGATAAACTCTCTTTTGGTTGCAAAGTTATAAATTCTCTGGCTTGTGCTTTTTGTGCTTTTTCTCTTGAAAATTGCATAAACAAAGACACATCTTTTCCTATTTTCTCCTTAAAGTTATCAAGCCCTGAAATATTATGTAAAGCTACTTTTGTCGTTCTTTCAATTTTTAAATACGCTAATTTTGCTTTATCTAAAATATCGTGAAAGCTGACATTTAGTTCGTTTAAATTCCAATGCAAAGCAGAACTATGATATTGCTCTATCTCTTTGATTTTAGCAATAACATATTTATTATTAAATTGCTGATTTGTAATCTTTTGTTCATTTCTTGGATTTATTTCAGCTTTATCATAATATGCAAAAATAACAAAGACATCAAGTAAAGACATCAACGAAACCGTGTCCCATTGTATAAAATCGCGGTCACCACTTGCTCCTTCGTCTTTAACTATTGGGATAACTGTTATTTTTTTACTTATTCCCAACGAATTATACACTCTTTCAAACGGATATGAACGAGTACGTTTCGGTGACACCCATTTTGAAACAGCAAATAGATTATTTTTGCTTTTCAATAAGCACGTGGCAGGAACTTCATTAATATTAAACTCCTTAATATCAATCTCTTTTAATTTATCTAAAAACAAAGGTTTGTACTTTATTCCTTTTATTGTTCCTGTAATATCCATTGTCATTTCATTTTTCACAAAGATAATGCTTTTTACTAAATATTTAGATAGATAGCTACAAGCTAGTCAAAATCCCATCTACATTTAAAGAAACATTTATTCTTTATCTCACAAACACTAATTTTTTCTTATAAATATTTTCGTTTGTAAATAAAACTA
>DAONZU010000109.1:0-7258 GCA_035406965.1 Bacteroidales bacterium | reverse complement strand
ATTTTCAAATGGTTAAAGATAAATAAAACATCGCTATTTTCAAAATATTTTAATGGTTTTTTTAGTTTCTTACATCGAACTCACGTTAACTTTAATTCTGTTCCTGGTCGCTTATGTTTCAAAGCCCAATCTGGATGTTTTTGTTTAGCTTTCATATATTACCTATTTAGGTAATGCAAAGTAACAACAAAAAAATCATATATGCAAATATTTATATGTTTTTTTTCAATTTAAATTACCTAATTTTTTAGGGTTTGGGTTTAAAGACGTTATCACAACGTCCCACTATACAAATTTCAGATATTGCTTTTTGTCCTAGGACAAGACTTGGTTTATTTTTTTTATTCTTGAACTAAATCAATATTAATTTCTTGGTTAGTTCGAATATCCATTTCCATTTCAACAGATTGATAAGAAATAAATTCAACCTTAACAGTATGTTTTCCTGGTTTAATATTTTGGATAGTAAAATTTCCGTCTAAATCGGAATAGTATTTTGTTCCATCAATATAAATACTTGCTCCTGCTAAAGACTCATTACTTTTTTTATCTGTAATTATTCCTGATACATTAACAAAATTAGCTTTTTCAACAGCTTCGGTTTTGTTAGTTTTTACATTTTTGCTTGATTTATTATTATCTGCATAAGCAGTAATTGATAAGAAAGCAATTGCAATAATTAAGAAAGTAGTTTTCATAAATGTTTTTAATTATTATTTAACGATACAAAAATGACGTATAAGTATTTCATAAAAATTACATCAAAATTAAGATTCTGTTACAATTTTATTTTTATAAAAACATATTAATATTTTAATATTGTTTTTCGTCCACAATTGTACCTTTTTCATCCCACATACGCCAAATTCCTGTTTTTTCTCCTTCGTAATAATTCATTTCATAACGTTGCATTCCTAATTCATCCCATATACGCCAAGTTCCGTGCTTTTGTCCGTTTTTGTATTCTGCTTCAGAAATTAGCTGTCCAGAAATATCATAATTTCTCCATAAACCATGAAGTTTTCCTTCTTTGTATGAGCGTATTTCTTTAGGTTTACGATTTTCGAAATAAATTATATAAGTTCCTTCTGGCAAACCGTTTTTAATTTGCATTTCGAGTTTAAGTGTTTTGTTTTCGTAATATTCGCGATAATCGCCAGTGTATAGTTCGTTTTGTTTTTTATCACGATAATAAACACCTTCGTTTTGATATATTTGAGGAGTTTTTTGAGCTTGTACGCTACATACCACCAAAAATAATACTGTAATTAAAATCAATTTATGTCTCATTTGTCCTTAATTTATTTTACATAACAAAGGTATCTCGATTTTTCGAAATACCTTTGATTTTTGCTTAAATTTTTAAAGTAAAACTAAAATGTATATCCTGTCCAGTCGAAAATATTTGTTGGGCAACCTGTATTACCATTTTCAATTTTTACATTATCATATGTAGTTCCGTCTTTTTTGGTTATTTCGTTACCACTGATTGGTGTTGTTAAAGAATTAGTTATAGAAATTGTTGCGTTTCCGTGTCATTGTCATTTTACTTTATTTCTTTTCTGTCGGCTGGTGTGTCGGCGTTTTTTATTTTTTTTAAGTGTCGGCAAATTTTTTAAAACAATTTCTCTCGGTGCGTTGGCTTTGCTAGCTCTTTGACAAAGTTTTGGTTAGATTTTTGGCTCGTGTGGCTTTGGCAATGTGCTTGCAAAATGCGTTGGCTAATTGCAAAGTTAGTTATATTTTCTTTATCAAAATCTTTTTCTTAAAAATGTTCGTATATTTGCTTTCTATTTGTTACAGAACAGATTGAAAACGAACTGAATTTATTTACTTTTAAAAAATAACAATTATGAGCATGAACAAAGCACAATTAATTGATGCAATTGCAAAAAAGGGCAATATCAAAAATGCAGAAGCAAAAAACGCTTTAGAATTAACCTTAGGAGCAATAAGCGAAGCTCTAAAATCAGGTGAAAGTATTACTCTTATCGGTTTCGGTACTTTTAAGATTGTCGATATTGCTGAACGTACTGGAAGAAACCCACAAACTGGTGAAAAAATTCAAATTAAAGCAAAAAAAGTGGTGAAATTTAAACCAGGTAATGAATTGTCAGGCCATGTAAAGTAATTTTGTGAATGCAACTTGATTTATAGTCTTTTAGGCTTAAAAATAATAGCATTGTGAAGAATTCAATAACATGTATGACTTTATTATGGAGAAAACAATAAGACTAAACTTAATTAACTATCTTTATAAAGTATTTCTTTAATAAACTTAACATTATTAGACATAAAAATTATTGATACAATTTCTTGTTTTGATGTTAAGATATTCATTTTTTTAAAATAATTCGACTTGTTATAATGTTTAAACCAAATGTTAAATAAGCGATAACGAGCTTTATCAAGATAATCTGCATTATCATAAACAATGAAGATTACTCTTTCAGGGTTAGCTGTTATGAAATTATATATAACCTTACAAATTGAATCTCTAATTAGTTTATTGTTTATCGAATTTTTATCCAAACTTTCTGTTTTATCAAATTCAAAAATAAATTTATCACCACCTAAGTTGTTAAACAATAATGTATATTTACATTTATCTGTGGCATTAAAACAATAACCAAATCCTTTCGGATTGACAAATTCATTTATTTCGTATTCATTATGCATTATAAGTCATCAGGATTATAAGGATTGTAAAAGCATGGGCTTGTTTTTATCCATTCTCCATTTTCATATTTTAAAGGAATATTATCAACACACATATATCTAAATTCACAGTCTTGGCAGATTTTTATTTTATCATTGTTAATATTCCAAAGTAACTGAAAATCATTAGTCTGAACAATCCTATCAATACTGTCTAAATTTTTTACATAACCAAAAGTCTTATTTAGAGATAAACAATTTTTTATTTCTCCTTCTTTTGTAATGCAAACTTTTCTGTTATAATAATTATTGAAAAATAAACTTTCACAAAAAAGAGTAATATTGACTTTAAAATAATATTTGTTATTAACATGAAAATCTGAATGTTTTTCTTTCATTTCACTTGAAAATACAATCTTTTGTCTTTCTATCTTATTGTCTTTTAAAACTTTGTTTTTTTCTGCTCCATAAAAGTATAAAAGTCTTAGTCTTTGATGATTTTTTAATATACTAATTAACTTATCAATATCGTAATTTCCCCACTTTGATATTATTTCAATATAATCAAAGTCTTTATTATTAAGAAACGTAAGTATTGCTTCTATATAATTTAAATTTAAGGTATTAAAAGCTCTAAACTGAATAAATCTACATCCTAATTTTTCTAAGCTCAATAGAGATAAAGTTAATGTGTCATTTTGCATAGGAAGTTCTAAAATTGCATTAGAGACTTGACCAGGGTAGTCCCATGCTGGTTCTAAATCAACAAATAATTCAAGTTCATCTTCATCACAAAAAAAGATAAATTCATTTTCAATAAGCATCTTAAAATATTCATCAATAATTGAATGTTGAGTTTTTTCAAAGTCTCTTTTAACATCATCGATTGTATTGGTTTTGTATGTTGATAAAATATCATATAAACCATTAGGAATTAGTTTGTACGAGTTACGAGGCAAATCGTAAATAGCACTTCGTTTATTGCCTTTGACTAATTTGCATTCAGCAAACAATTTAAAATACTTACTTTCAGAATTCATTTTTAAGATTTATGATAGGTGAAATGATTTTATAAAAGTTTTGCGGATAATAATCACTTGTATTATTTGAAGCTTTGATTATTTTCAAATGATCATCTTTCAACTTTTCTTCTATTTTAAGAAATTGAACATTTGTTGGTAGCTTGTCAAAATCTTTATCGTATAAATCTTTAATACTCTTACTTTCCATTTTTAAAATATTTAGCGATTCTTTTTTCTAAATAGAAATTGCAAGGGTAAGAAACTTGATAAAACTGTCCTATTGGATTGACTTCCAAAAAATAATATCTTTTGTCCTTGCCGACTAAAATGTCTATTGAGCCAGATTTCATATTTGTTTTGTCCATAAATTTTATAATTGCTAATTTTAAACTATCTGGTGCTTTGTAAGGAGGTGTACGGTTTGGTTTCTGAAAATTATAATTGCGAAAATCAATTTTTGTCATTTCGTCCAATTGAGAAAAAATTGCGGAAATGTATATTTCCTCTTTAAAGTAAAAAACTCTAAGCTCATAGGCTTTGTCAATGTACTCTTGAAATAAGGTTGGAGCAAAAGTATCGGGAAAATTATTTATTATCTCTTCAGTAAATAAATAAGATTGTCCAGAAAAACATATCTCATCATTTTCATAATATAAGCCACTTTGAGTTATGGGTTTTGTAAGTAATATTTTATATTCTTTAATAATGTCTTGAACTTCTTGTTTATTTGTCAATATCCAAGTCCGTGGAATATTCATACCACATTTATTTGCAATTTTAAGATTAATAAGTTTATTGGTATTATTTTCATATATATTTCCGACACTCTTTTTAATATTATGTAATTCATTATAAATAAATTCAGTAATTGCATCAAACTCATTTAGTAAAAATCTATTAGTTACTTCAGAAAGGTTTAAATATTTTTGTTTTCCAACTGCATTTACATTTAAAGAAAGTTTCCCTCTACGGTACCAATAACCTGTAATTTTACTTAATTGAATTACTGTATCATCATGTTGACAAACAAAATCAATGTTACCATCGGCATTTATAGTAAGTTTAAAAAAATCAAAAACATTAGTATTGTTGATACGTAAGTATTCAACATTATAATATTTTAACCAATTTATTACACTATCAGTTGTTGCATCATCAGGTTCTGAAATTATTAATATCATTGTTAAAAACTTATAAAAAATTTATTCAAGCATTATTTCATCATTGGCTTTTTTATTTTTTCTTCTTTCTCTTTGTATTAGTTCATTTCTTTTTTCTTGCTCCACTGTGTTTAGTCCCACTTCTAGTCTTTTTCTATTTGTAATGGTATCATTACCATAATAACTTTCATAATCGGTATTTTTACTATGTCTATAAATATAGCGACATATATTTGCGTATTGAAATGGAGTCATGTTTCCATTTATCACATTTTGAAATAATGTATTTTTAAAATCAACTGATACGTTACGCTTTGTTGAAAAGTAATGAAGCAACATAAAATAGGCTTGCCATTCTCTAATATAAGGTTCCCAAAAACTAATATATCTTACTGTTGATACAGAATCTTCGTAAGTTTTGGGCAATCCTATAAGTTTTTCTCCGGGAAACCCATATTCTTTGATGATATTATTAATTATTGTAAATTGCTTTTTGTTATTTATTATCCATTTCAAACCAAATATAGTATGCCTGAACAGGATAAATCCATCATTTACCTTTTGTGTATATTTTTGATCTATTTCAAATAAACTGTCTATTTGATTTGCAAGATTTAAATTTATTGATGCTTTATAAATAGAATAAAGACTATCAAAATCTTGGATAGTTTCCATAGTAGTAGAGTATGCGAGTGATTTTTTTGTTAACTCGCTTGATCTTATAAACCATATCGAAATTCCTTGCGTAAAACACTTATTAAGCCACTTATTAGCCCTGATGCTATCATCAACATAACAACAAATTTGTAAAGACTTAAAACAGTGTTGTGCATAAATAAAATCATAATTTGTATAAATACTATCCAAACGTAGCAGGGCTAAATTATAATTTTCTGACAAAACATCTTCATCTACTCGGTTAAAAGTTTGATGATAGTATATATAATTTTGTCCAAAAGAACATAACGATATAGCTGAAAGGATCAACAAAAAAATCACTAATCGCATAATTACATACCTTGTATAGCAAAAAAACGCATCATACCACCTTTAAAAGTAGTTTGAGTAAGAAATAATAACAAAAATATCATTCCCATTGTAAAGAAAATTATTACTAATAATATTCTTTACAGCAAGGTCCTTCATATTCCATCAAGTCTCCAGAGACAACTCCATTGGAGTTTTTATTATAGTCGTCAATTGCTTTTAAAACAGCTTGAGCTGCTTGTTCATTACATCCATCATCTTTTCTTATTGTATCAGTTCCCCCCTCAGGTCCTGCAGATGAATCTGTCCTATACTTTGATGTATCATTAGAGGCACCAGTGCAATCATAAGTACAACTTGAGCAGTCTTCATTTTTTGATGTAGCTGGAGTTGCAGCTCCACCAACTACTTCTACAAGTTCACGCAATTCATTTGATAAAATTTCTTCAGAATTAAATAATTCTTCGTTTAAACTTTGTAAGTCTTTCTTTTTCATAACGATAAAATTTTAAATTAATAATAGAAAACACAAATATAAGAATTATTTGCGATATTTGCAAAAATTATTTTTTATTTGGTATTTTTTTGTACTTATAATTATTCTAATTGAAAAGATTCAAACACATTAAACAAAATGACCATAATGACTGTGGACCGACATGTCTAAGAATTGTTGCCTATTGGCATGGGAAAAATTATGACATAGATTTTCTCAAAAAAAACTGCAATATTAACAATGATGGTGTCAATTTGCTAGATATTGTCAAAGCGGCAGAACTTATTGGATTTAAAACATTATGTGTAAAAATTGACACAAAGAAACTTGATAAAGTCTTAGAAATTGGACCTTGCATTATACACTGGCAGAAGAAGCATTTTGTAGTACTTTACAAACAAAAAAAATCATTTTGGAAAAGAAGTAAGATTTATTATATTTCAGATCCTGCCAGAGGTCGTTTAACTTTTAACGAAGAAATCTTTAGTAAATCATGGAAAGGGAATAGTGCAAAAGGATATTGCTTGTTATTAGAACCAAAGGAAGATTTTTACAACTTGAAATTTTAAATCAATGAATTAAGATAATAATTTTTGAAAAATTTTCGAATAGGCAAAATTTGATTCTTTTATGTGTGATGTAAAATGGCATTTATTTAAATTCTTTAATGATCTATTTACATGTAAAACGTGCGTTGTAAAAATTTGGCTCTTTGACTTTTGCGAAGTTTTGGCACGTGTGTCGGGCAAAAGGCAATGTGCCAAATGTGGGCAGGCATTAAAAATTGTTTTAAAAAATGTGCGTTGGCAAAAAAATAAAAAACATCGGGTCGGCTTGTGTGTCGGCTATCTTTTCTTGTCAATATTCCTTTTTTCTGTCCTCCTGTTTTCCGCATTGGGACACCCAAAAAAATAATTCATTAATAATTTTATAAG
>DAONZU010000108.1:0-7329 GCA_035406965.1 Bacteroidales bacterium | reverse complement strand
TTCGTTTAAAACTCTAAAATAATGATCTATTGCAGTTCTACTATTAAAAATAACAGCTGTATGTGAACACAAGTCAACTTTTGAACGCCTGACATCTTTTGCAGGAATTCCTTTTACTTGTACAAAAGGACGGAAATCAATTTTAACATTATATTTTTTAGAAATATCAAAATAAGGTGATTTTTCTGTTTCAGGCTTAGGCTGAGAAATAAGTACGCTTTTTATCTTCATTCTTCTTCTGTTATCATTAAGTTACTACCACATACCTATTAGTTTACAAACAATGAGTAAAGGTAAAATTTCCAAAGTGCAAAAATACAAAATTGAGTAATGATTTAAAAATTTTATTTTAAATAAATATATAAAAAACGAAATTATTTTTATTAAAAAAATTATTACTAATACCAAAATAGCTGCAACAACAAGGTATGACTGCATTTTTGTATTAACAAATGGGAATAATAAAAATACAGGTAATAAAAACAAAGATAGTACTTTAAGATTATTAAATCTTATTAATGTACAATCTGTAGCATAAGTTATCATATTAGTTAAATTACCTATCAGTATTAAATTTGTTTTTGTTAAAAACAAGTAAAATACAACAGCAAATATTATAATAAAAATGAGTGTAAAACTATTTGTTATATTAAATACAGGAATTTTAAAATAAGTTATAATCATCATAATTGTGGCGGAGATGTTTAAAATGGGTATGCTAATAGTTGCAATATTTAGCAATGCACTAGAGTTAGACTTTTGTTTTGTTTTTTGTAGATCTTCAAATCTGAGGGTTGATTTAATTAAATTGTGTAAATAATTTTGATTAGTTAGTTTTATTGTAATGATTAAACAAAAAACTACAAATGCTATAATGCTTAAAATCAAAGAACTATCATTAAAATTTCTTTCTATTATGGGCATGCTAATATCAAGAAATTTTAAATAAGCATTAGCTAACATAAACTTTATTTTTCAATATTAAAGAAACTTTCTCCAATTTTATTTTCGTCCATATATAATTCAACTATATATTTTCCTATTTCCAAAGTTTCGTTTACATCATAATATATAACAACATCAAGATTTTGCTTTTCGTAAACAATATCGCGATAAGCTGTATATGTTAGCTTTTTAGAACCAAAGTCGAAAGTTTGTCCGCTAGAAAAAGTGTATCCATTGGGTCTAATAATTCTTAAATATACTTTTCGAGGACCACTTTCAGCCAAATCGTTAGCTACTAAAGTAAAATTAGTTTGCAGTCTTTCAACTCTTCGTGATTTTGTTGTTTCTTTTCCTCTTCTATTTAAAAATTTGATGCTTATATGAGATGTTTTTACCACACTAGCACCAGAAATAATTAATTCTAATTCATCGTTTTTTTCAACAACTTCATCCATTTCGTTTTTTATTCGTGAATGTTGGTCTTTTATATTTATGTTTTCTGCCATTAAATGCTTATTTAGTTGGTCTAAGCTATCGATTTGGTAAACATAGTCACGCATAATTTTTCTTAAAGAAGCAAGCTCTTTTTCATATTTTTGTTGAATACTATAGTTGTAGTTTTTGATGCCGTCAAGTTCTTTTATTAATTCTGCAATATGTTCTCTTTCGCGTTCAATCTCAGCATTTAAACTATCGTTAGAAGAACTTAACTGAGAATAATTATCTAAAAGATCTGTTAATTGTTCTCGCAAATGGTCTTTTTCAACAACAATTTCATTTGTTTTTATAATTATTTCTTGTTTTTGTTGCGAAAGGTCGTAAAGTAAAAATCCTAAAATACCAATTACAATTATCATAAATGTAATAAGAATTATTAAAACTTTTGTTGTTCTATCTTTTTTCTTGAAATTAATTTCAGGTGTATTTTCTGTCATATATATATTTTTTTGCAAAATTATAAAAAAAACCTGTGAGTGATAACAAAGTTTCGTTTTTTATCCACAAAGTTATGTGAGTTTTGAGTTTTAAATCACAAAAGGCACAAAATCAGTTAAAAGTTAAAACAATTCAGTTAAAAGTCGAAAGTTAAAAGTCGAAAGAATTAAACTAATTAAGAATGAAGAATTGAAATTTTTGGATTTACGATTTTGGATTTAAAGAGTTTTTAGTGTTTTGTATGTGGATGAATTTTGGAATTTTATTTCTTATAAATACTATATAATGATTAAAAAATATTAATTTTGCTTTTAATTATTACTAATCAATGGAAAACGAAAATCAACAAATTAGAGATATTGCAGAAAATAAAAAAAATGACTTTGAATGGGGTCTTGTTTTTGATACGCTAGAACATCCAATTTTTGTTTTAGAGGCTGATAATATTGTTTTAGAGGCAAATAAAGCAGCTATAAAACTTTTTGGAGTAAACTCGAAAAAAGAAATTATTGGTAAAAAATGCTGTGAGAAATTTTCTAATTTTGCTTCTATTCCAGAATTTTGCCCAGGAAAAACCGTTGAAACATATTCCAAAACAGTAGAATGTGAAGTTAATAATCAAACTTATATAGTTTCTTGTACTCCAATTTATGACAAATCAAATAAGTTAAAAAAAACCATTCATATAGTAACAAATATTTCACACCTAAAATATATAGAAGAAAACTTACTTGAAAACGAAGAAAAATTAAGTTTATTAATAGCTAATATTCCAGGAGTTGCTTATAGTTGTTTGTTCGACAGACAATGGTCTATGAAATTTTTATCCGAAGAGTTTAAAAATTTGACAGGATATGATATAGCTGATATTATAAACAATAAAAACAAAAGCTATTCTGATATAATACATATTGACGACCAAGAAAAAGTTTGGACTACAATTAGTGAAAGTATAGCAAAACAAGAATCTTTTTTATTGGAATATAGAATAGTTACAAAAGACAATGCAATAAAATATGTTTGGGAAAAAGGTAAACTTGTTTTGCGAAATAAAGAACACTATATCGAAGGTGTAATATTTGATATTACTGAAAGAAAAGAAGCAGAAATAAATTTAAAAAATAGCGAAGAAAAATATAGACTTTTAGTAGAAAATCAGAATGAGGTAATACTTAAATTTAATAGACATGGAAATTTTACATATTTGAGTAAAACTTTTTACAAGATATTTGCAAGAAATGAAAACGATAAATTCGCTGATAGAAACTTTATGGAATTTATTCTTAAAGAAGACCAAGAACGAATACTGGATTTTGTAAGTTCTTTAAAAAATTTACCACATTCAGGATATGTTGAGCACAAAATTTTGACTAACAAAGGCTGGCGCTGGTATGGTTGGAGTTGTAAAGCAATTGTTGATGATACAATAAATGAAATTATTGCTGTTGGAAGAGATATTACTGAAAGAAAAATTATAGAAGATGAATTAAAAAAAGAAACAGAAAGAATAGAAGAAAAAGAAGTAAATAGAACAATATTTATATCAAATATTATTGATGAAATTAATCCATTAGTAAATAACTTAGTTAAATATAGTGAATTGCTTAACAGTAAAGATGTTAGCAATAAGGAAAAAGAAGAGTTTAGCAAACTAATAAATTCTTCATCAAAACAAGTTTCCAATATTTTTAATAAATTTATTGAAATCAATCAATTAGAATCAAGCAATACTAAACTTGAAAAAGAATACTTTAATATTTCTGACCTAATAGATGAATTGGCAATTTGTTATAGACCTTTAGCCGAAATAAAAAATCTTGAATTTGTAGTCTTAAAGCCAGCTCAAAAAGATATTAAACTTTATACAGACAAGCAAAAACTTATACAGATTTTAAATAACTTAATAAGTAATGCTATAAAATTTACAAGTTTTGGAAATGTTAAACTTGGATATAGAATTGAAGAAAATAAAATTAAAATTTTTGTAGCTGATACAGGTATTGGTATAGAATCAACTAATCATAAAATGATTTTTGAAAAATTTACGCAAATAAAATCAGACAATCAAAAATTTGAAGGCAGTGGGCTTGGCTTATCAATTGTTAAAGAACTTTGTGATATGCTTGGAACAGAAATTTTTGTAAACTCTAGTTTACGACATGGTTCGGAGTTTAGTTTTTATCTTGACTATGCAAGCTCGGAAAAAGATTATGCAAAGGATACAGAATCAAATTTAGACAATGATTTATCAGAATTAAACATTTTAATTACTGAAGATGATAGAATAAATTATTTATTATTAAAAACTATTTTAAACAAAGCAGGGGCAAACACTTTAGAAGCACAAACAGGTAGCGAAGCTATAGAGCATGTAAAAACTTTTGACGATAAAATAGACGTTATTTTGATGGATATAAATTTACCAGGCTTGAGTGGTAGTGATGCTCTTTTAGAAATAAAGAAAATAAATAATAAAATTCCAGTAATAGCTTGCACTGCTTACACTCAAAATGAAGATGCTCAAAAATTACTTAACCAAGGTTTTGATGATTATATTGCTAAGCCAATTAATCGTAATGAGTTATTAAATATTATAAAAAGAAATGTAGTAGGTTAGGATTGCTTAGGTAGTTTATCTTTTTTATTTGTTTTACCTTTCATAACTTTATGTGTTATTTCCAAAGCTTCTTCGTTGTCAGTAATTACCAAAATTGAATCGCCAACAAAAAGTTCTGTATTTCCTCGCGGAACAAAATACTGGTCGTCTCGTTTTACTAAAACAATCAGCGTATTGTCTGGCACGCTTAAATCCATTAATCTTGAACCATTTGCTAAATATTCTTCTTTTATAGTTATTTCGCTCATAAAAGATTTTATTTCGTCAGCAATTTCTACATCGAATTTTTTCAATTTTCTTTTAGGCGGAGCATCTTCTGATATTTTTAGCCATTTAGCCATTATGCTTACTGAAGTTCCTTGTACTAATAGCGAAATAATTGTTATAAAAAACACAATGTTGAAAATAGTTTTTGCATGTGATATTTCTGCTACCCATGGATATGTTGCAAATATAATAGGTACTGCACCGCGTAATCCTACCCAAGAAACATAGCTTTTTGCTCTTATTGTCATTTTTCTAAATGGTAGAAGGCAAGCAAAAACTGTTATTGGACGTGAAACAAAAATCATAAATAAACCAACAAGAATTCCCACACCTGCTATTGGTAGCAATTCAGAAGGATTAACTAACAAGCCTAATGTAAGGAACATCACTATTTGTACTAACCAAGTCATTCCGTCAAAGAATTTTAGCGAACTACGTTTGTGTACAAATCTACTGTTTCCAACAAATAAACCACCAATATATACAGCTAAATAACCGTTGCCATCAATAAAAGTGGTAAATCCAAATAAAAATAGCATTAGGGTAAAAAGCAAAACAGAATAAAGAGCATCGTTTTCTAGGTTAATTTTGTTGATAATGCGAACAAATACATATTTCCCTAATAAGAAACCTGCTAATCCACCTAAAATTAATTGTTTAAAAAACATGAACACAGCTGCCCAAGTGTCTATTTCTGGAGATTTTATAAGTTGAATAAGTACAATAGTGAGCATATACGCCATAGGGTCGTTACTTCCGCTTTCAAACTCTAATAAAGGTCGTAAATTTTCTTTTAGTGCAAGATTTCGCGAACGTAGTATAGAGAATACGGAGGCAGAATCTGTAGATGACATCACACTGGCAAGCAACAGAGACTCTAATAACGAGAATGTTACAGCATTAAAGAAATTGCTAGTTAGCCAATATATAAAAACTCCTGTTATTAAAGCTGTGAGCATTACGCCAATAGTAGCAAGTATAAATCCTTGTACCGCAATTGGTTTTATTTCAGACATGCGGGTATCCATTCCACCCGAAAATAAAATAATGTTAAGGGCAACCACTCCAACAACTTGGGCTATTTTTGGCGAATCAAACTCAAGACCAACTCCGTCTGACCCAAACAATACGCCTATTAATAAAAAAAGGAGAAGGGTAGGCACGCCAAACCGACTTCCCATTTTGCCTACCAAAAGACTGATAAAAATGAGAACTGAAATGACTAATACAAATAATTCTATCGAGACATTCATAATTTTGCAAAACTAATATTTTTTAATAATTATTTTAATAAAATTTTTGAAAAATACTTTTGTGCATATTATTTTCGGTAAAAATCTTTTTATAATTATGAATAATGTATTTTTGTGTAAAATTTAATGATATTTCTAATAATGTGCTATGACAACTTTAATTAAAAATGCTTTATTAATCAACGAAAATAACTCACAAATTGCTAGTTTACTTATTGAAGACGAAAGGATAAAAAAGATTTTTTCTGAGAATGAAAATTTACCCCATGCTGATAAAATTATCGATGCGACAGGCTTGTGGTTGTTGCCAGGGATTATTGATGACCAAGTGCATTTTCGTGAGCCTGGTTTAACACAAAAAGCCGATATTGCTTCTGAATCTGCAGCTGCTGTTGCAGGTGGATTAACTTCTTTTATAGAAATGCCAAATACTAATCCTGCAACAATAACAAATCAACTTTTACAAGAAAAATTTGATATAGCTAAAAACAGTTCTTACATCAATTATTCCTTTATGTTAGGAGCAACAAATGATAATATTGAAGAAATATGGAATATAAATAAATCTGAAGTTGCTGGAATAAAGATGTTTTTGGGGTCTTCAACAGGCGATTTGTTAGTAGATGACGATGAGGCTATAGAAAATATTTTGAGTTCAACAAAGTCAATTGTTGCAGTTCATTGTGAGGATAATGAAATAATTAATGCAAATCTTAAAAAGTTTGAGGCAAAATATGGCAGTAATATTCCTTCAAAATTTCACTCTCAAATTCGTTCGGAAGATGCTTGTTACAAATCATCGTCTAAAGCAATTGAAATAGCTAAAAAAACAGGTGGTCGCTTACATATTTTTCATTTAAGTACCGAGAAAGAACTAGAATTATTAAGCAATGAGCCTCTTTCTCAGAAAAATATAACAGCTGAGGTTTGCGTTCATCATCTTTGGTTCTCTGACAAAGATTATGAAAGATTGGGAAATAAAATTAAATGGAATCCTGCGGTAAAAACTGAGAAAGATAGATTAGCCTTAATACAAGCCTTGAAAGATGGCAAAATAGATGTAGTAGGTAGTGATCATGCTCCACATTTATTATCAGAAAAAATGCAAGATTACACAAAAGCTCCTTCGGGTGGTCCTATGGTTCAACATACTCTTTTGGTAATGTTAGAACTTGCTGAACAAAAATATTTTTCTAAAGAAGAAGTTGTAAAATTTACGTGCCATAATCCTGCTGAATTGTTTGGAATTGTTGATAGAGGCTTTGTTCGAGAAGGCTATTTTGCTGATTTAGTTTTGGTTAATCCAAATAT
>DAONZU010000107.1:0-7367 GCA_035406965.1 Bacteroidales bacterium | reverse complement strand
ACAATTTGCATTTACCATACAAGAGCCTGATGAACCAAAATTAGCACTAGCACGACTATCAAAAAGCTCTTCCCCACGATAGAAATATGAAAAAGCACTCATTTTAAGAATAGGCTTAACTATTTCTATTTGTCCTGTCAATGATTTTGATAGAGGAGCAATATATTCAATTATTAATTCTTGCCCATAAACCACACCTATTGCATAAGAACCACCGTCATCATTATCGGCAGAAGTATAAGGACCTAAGACAACAGATTTATCTGGATTATAAACAAAAAGTTCACTTCCTTGTGGTAATTCGAATTCGTCAAAATGCAAAACGCAAGATTTAGCTCCATCGCTTGAAACTCGTAATCTCCAAATATTTCTTCCATCAGAGGTAAGCTCCCAAGTTCCAGAATTATTAACGTTTGCATTAAAAGGAATCAAACGAGCTACTTTCATCATTGTCCCATTTTTTTCATCTTCAGCATCTTCGGAGCGAATAAGTTCCATACTTGGAGGATATAAACTAATATGATCAACTTGCTCTAAACTTAAATTTTGCTCAAAACTTACTGGTAAAATACCTGTATTTATTTGAGCAGACAATAAATTAGCACATAACACGAATAAAATAATGCAAAAACTTCTCATAATAACTTAGTTTTAAAACCTTTAATTAAACTTGCCAAAATTAAGTAATTTTTATCTTATAACTATTCAAAAAATAAATAATTTTGTAAAAAAATTTTAAACAATTTATTAAAAAATCATATAATTCAGTGAATCTCAAAATAATAAACACAGCTGACGGCTCAAAAACATTATATTCTGAAAAACATAATGAACATTATGGTAATATTAATGGTGTATTTACGGAAGCTGTGCATATTTTTATAAATTTAGGCTTAAAAAAATTTGAACATCAAAATTTGAATATTTTGGAAATCGGGTATGGAAGTGGCTTAAATGCTATTCTAACTTGGTATGAAAATCAAAAGCTAAATAACAAAATTTATTATCATGGAATTGATACAAATCCAATAGATTTAAAAACAGCAAAAGCAATAAATCATTTTGAGCTTTTAGAAAATAATATTGAATTTAATCCAAATTTTTATGAAAAATGGGAAGAAAAAGTAATAATTTCAGAGAATTTTCAACTTTTTAAAGAAAAAATAGAACTTGAAAAAGTAAGATTAAACAAAATTTACAATTTAATTTATTTTGATGCATTTTCTCCCAAAACACAGCCTGAACTATGGACTACAGAAATTTTTAAAAAACTTTTCGAGAACATGTCATCAAACTCATATTTAGTAACATATTCTAGTAAAGGTATTGTAAAGCAAGCTCTACGCCAAGCAGGATTTGAAGTAAAAAGATTTTCAGGTCCTTTAGGGAAACGTCATATTATTTGTGCAAATAAACTTTAAAAAATTTTGTTTTTTAAAAAATATAATATATTTTTGGACTAAATATTTAAAACAATTTAAGAATAACTAATAAATTTTATTATCATGAAAAAAATCTTGCTCGTGTTTAGTATGTTTTTCTTACTACTAACGTTTTCTACTAATCTCTTTGGTCAAAAAGTAAACTCTCTCTGGGTTGACGGTAGAATTTACTTTAAAGTTTCAGACCATGTGAACTTAAATTTTCCTAACGAAGATGGAAGCATCAATCCTAAAGATGTTTATTTCTTAGAAAATTTAATTACTAAGTATGGAATAACTGAAATGATTATGTCATTTAAAAGTGCTGAAAGCGATATTTTACAAAGAACTTTCAGACTTGATTTTAGTGAACATGAACAAATAAAGGATTTGCTTGATGATTTAAATTCTATGCCAGACATAGAATATGCTGAGCCTGCTCCTTTGTTTTTCATTTCATATGTTCCAGATGATCCTTATTACAATACAGAGCTAACTTACTCTGTCTGGGGGATGACGATTGGTTCTGCAAATTCCAGCTGGCATCTAGATTTAATAAATGCTGAACAGGCTTGGGATATTACAACTGGCGATACTAATATAGTTGTAGCTGTTTTAGATAATGCCATTTGGATTGATCATCCTGATTTGCAAGGAAAGGTTACCATTGCAGTAGATCTTGGCAATGGAGATGATGATCCAAATCCACCAGAGGCTACATATATTTGGTCTCATGGAACTCATTCAGCAGGATTAATAGGCGCTGGTTTAAACAATGGTATTGGCGTTGCATCTATTGGTGGAAATGTTAGCATTATGGCAATAAAACTTGGTGATGATGCTAGTGACGGACAATCAATGGCAGCAGGTTTTGAAGGAATAGTTTGGGCTGCCGATAATGGAGCTGATGTTATAAATATGTCTTGGGGAAGTCCAACCTTTTTCCAAACAATGCAAAATATTGTAAACTACGCATATAACAAGGGCTGTGTTCTTGTTGGTGCAGCAGGAAACAACGGAAATGGTCAGGAAACTCAAATGAACCCCGATATTCCCGAAAACTATGTTGGTTATCCAGCAGCTCTAAATCACGTTATAGCTGTAGGCTCATGTGACATTGGTGATAATAAATCAGACTTTTCAAACTATGGAGACTGGATAGATGTTTTATCACCTGGAGGATACGCTGTTCCAGGTTTTATGGGGATTGGGTCTTTCGCAGTTTTAAGCACTACTTATTCTGATGCAACTACTATAGGAGCAGGCGGTGGAGGTGCTTCTTTTGGCGTTGAAGGTAAATACGACCTTATGCAAGGAACATCTATGGCTGCTCCTGTTACTTCTGGCTTATGTGGTTTAATGCTTTCGGCAAACCCAAATTTAACTCCAGAAGAACTAATAGCTATGTTAAAATCAACTTGCGATAATGTTGATGCTCAAAATGCTGAATTTATTGGACAAATTGGTGCAGGCAGAATAAATGCTTTTGCTGCTGTTTCGGCAGCTGCAGCAACTGCAAGCAATCCTTTAGTTGCTGATTTTGAAGCTTCTACAGTTGTAATTTCAGAAGGCGGAGTTGTTGATTTTACTGATTTAAGCGTAGGTACACCAAACTCTTGGTCATGGGAATTTGAAGGTGGCACTCCTGCAACAAGCACAGAACAAAATCCAAGTGGAATCACTTATCCAACAGCTGGAGTATATGCTGTAACATTAACAGTAACTGATGCTGAAGCTAACGAAGATACTGAAATAAAAACTGCTCTTATTCTTGTTGGACAAAGCGGTGCACTTGCTGAAAGTGCTTGGTTAGAACAACATACTCGCTTTCCTAGTCCTTACAGAGGTGTTTTCCAAACTGATATAGCTAACGATAATACAGCATGGGTTTTAACTTATGATGGAACTGGCGGTGGCATAACTCGCGACTTTGCCAAAACTGGTGATGGTGGAACAACTTGGATACCAAACACATTAGATGTTCCTGAAAACCTTTCTCCTGGAGATATTTCTGCAATTGATGATATGAACGCTTGGGTAGCTCTTTATGATACTAATGGAGGTGGAGGAATTTACAAAACTACAGACGGTGGCGAAACTTGGACACATCAAACAAGTGCTGCATTTGACAACTCTGCTAGTTTCTGTAATGGAGTACATATGTTTAACGAAAATGATGGATATTGTATTGGAGACCCTGTAAATGGCGAATTTGAACTTTATTTAACAAATGATGGTGGCGAAAACTGGACACTTATAGATGGCAATAATATTCCTGATCCACAATCAAATGAAATGGGTTGGACAGGAGTTAATTGTGCTATTGGTGATAATGCTTGGTTTGGAACTAGTACTGGTAGGGTTTATCGCTCAACCGACAAAGGTCAAACTTGGACTGCTCACGCAACTGGACAATCTAATGTAAGTAAGATTTCATTTGCTGATGAAAACAATGGTGTAGCTATTTGTGCTACTTATAACCAAACCACAGGAACCATACAAAGTTGGAAACTAATAAGAACTACTGATGGTGGCGAAACTTGGGAAATTATCCCAGTTGAAGACCAATACATAAGCGACATATCCGCCGTTCCTGGAAAACCAGGAATGTATGTTGGTGTTAAAATTTCACAAACTATAAAAGCTAACTACTCTGTTTATAGTCTAGATTATGGAACTACTTGGGAAATGCTTGACGACTCTGTTCAATATACAAACGTAAAAATGTTTAACCAAAACACAGGCTGGGCAGGAGGATTTAATATGGACGAAAACTCTAGCGGTATTTACAAATGGTTAGGAATACCAAATCAAAACAATCCATATTTCACTTCATTACCAGTTACAAATATTAATGAAGGTGAAGAATACACTTATAACATTGTGGCTGAAGATCCTAATGAACTTGAATTAACAATAACTGCTCAAGAAAAACCTGAATGGCTAGAACTAACCGATAATGGAGACGGTACTGCAACTTTAACAGGAACAGCACCTATAATAACTCAAACAAGCCAAGAATTTAACGTAACTTTACGTGCATCTAATGGTGAAGATATTGGAGAACAAGTATTTACAATAACTGTTCATACTACCAACACTCCTCCTGAGTTTGTTTCAGAGCCAGTTACAAGCGGAATGCAATACGTACTTTACGAATATAATGTTGAAGTAACAGATGTTGATGGTGATGAAATTACACTAAGCGCAACAACAATTCCAGATTGGGCTGAACTTATTGATAATGGTGATGGAACTGGAAAAGTTGCAGGCACACCAACTGTAAAAAATTCAATAGGCTATCAAATTAAAATCCAAGCTTCTGATGGAATCCATGAAGTAGAACAATCATTTAGAGTAAAAGTTTCTGAAAGCTATGTTGAAGATTTTGGTTATGGTAAAATCAATATCTTCCCTAACCCAACTAAAAATATCTTAAACATTCAAAATTGTCAAAATACAAATTATGAAATATTTGACGTTAATGGCAAAGTGTTACAAACTGGTAAAATTTATGACTCAATACAAACTTTAGATATGTCTAACTTTGCTAAGGGTAACATTTTTATCAAACTACAAGACAATGAAAATGTCTATATAATGAAAATTGTAAAAATGTAAACCCAACTAAATAACTAAAAGCACCGTAAAAGTATAAAATTAAAACTTCAAGTAATAAACACTTGATTTTAATTAAAAAAAAACTTACTTTTACGGTGTTTTTTTATGGAATATATTGATATAATAATAGTTATAGCCAGCCTAACTCTAACAGCAGGATTTATATGCAATAGAAAAGCATTTAAGCAACATTTAATTTTCATATCGCTTATTGCTATTGTTGTATATTCTTTTTTGCGACCATTCTACCCTATCGGAATTGTAGCAGCCTTAGGAATTATCTCACATATAATTTTCATTATTAAAAAATCGAAAACAAAATCTACAATAAAACTATTAGAAGTTGAATTTGACAATGCTTATATCCAAGAATTTATCAATAATTACAAAAGAGATATTTATAGTTTTTTCCCATTTTATCAAGCTGAAAAAGGACAACGTTGCTTTTTAATGATGTTAAATGCTGATATGGCAGGAATTTTAATTGCTAAAATAAACAAAAATGAAATGCTTATTGAAGTTGATTACACTAAACCAGACTATAGAAATGAAGTCATTGGAAAATATATTTATAAACAAAATACAGGTTATTTTAAAAAACTAGGTATAGACAAACTTTTAACTAAATCATACCACAAAGGACATTCAAGATATTTGAAAAAAATGGGATTTGAACAAAAAAATTTAGATAATCAATCATTTTTTATTAAAATTCTATAGTGATTTTCATGGCTATTATAAAATTTATTATTTTTGAATTAATTTAATTTTAAATATTTTTTGACTAAACAATGATTAAAAAAATATTTTTTTTCATCATATTATCTCTAACAATCTCAAGCATAGTACTAGGACAAATTGATATTCCTGATGCACCTAAATTTGTTTCAGCCTCAATCATTCCTGAATCGAACCCAACTAGCGTACATATAAAATGGTTGCCTAGCGATTCGCTTGATGTACAAGGATATATTGTTTATCAAATAATTAATTCTATTACAGAAACTATAGATACTGTTTGGGGAAGAGAAACTACCGAATTTACATATCAAGGTCTAGGTAATTATCAAAAATCCGAAAAATTTAGACTAGTTTCTTTTGATAATCAATATTATAAAAGCAATATTACCGCTCCTCATACTACAATTTATTTAACTCATGACTATGATATTTGTGATAAAAATGTTAGTTTAACTTGGACAGAATATGAAGGCTGGCAGACAGTAAAAGAATATAATATTTATAGAAGAAAAAGTGGTGAAACTTACGAGCGACTCACTAAAATTTCTGGAGATAAAACAAGCTATGAAGATGAAGATTTAGAACCACATACTGAATATTACTATTATATTGAAGCTGTTAGTTCTGAAGACTACAAAGCTAGTTCAAATTCTGTTAATGTAAAAACAGAAGCATATAGCGCACCAACTTTTTTAATAGCTAGCCACGCAAGCGTAAACAATAACAAAATAGACTTAAAATTTGTTGTGGATAATACTGCTGAAATTTCTGAATATAGAATACAAAGAGCAAAAAGTGCTGACGGAGGTTATAAAACAATAAAAATTATTCCAAATAGTGGACTTGATGTTATATTAGCTTCAGACAATGAGATAGACACAAACAATGAAATTTTTTATTACAGGATAGCATCGGTCAATCCTTGCGGAGATATTAACGCCTATTCAAACTATGCTTGTAATATTGTATTAAAAGCAGAAACCGGCAAAGATTTGAATCATTATTTAAACTGGAACGAATACGAACAATGGCTAAATGGAGTTTTTAATTATAAAATATATCGAATTTTCGATGACATTGAAGCTGAAATTGACGTAACTCCAAATAATTTATTTAACTACACATATAATATTGAATGGTATGTAAAATATTGTCATAATTTAAAAATACATATTTCAAATAAATATTGCTATTATGTTGAAGCCATTGAAAAACAAGGAGATATGACAATTTTAAACAAAGAGCGTAGCCGTTCAAATATTGCTTGTGTTTATCATGAGCCTGTATTTTGGATACCTAATGCATTTAACGCATCATCTCTAGAACCTGAAAATAAAGTCTTTAAACCTATTATATCCTTTATTCAAGATGAACCATATGAGTTTAGCGTTTATAATAGATTCGGAATGAAAGTGTTTGAGACTAATAAACCTCAAGAAGCTTGGGATGGTACTATAAATAAAACACATACAGCCCCTTCTCAATACTACACTTATTATGTAAAATATTTTGATTTTAATGATAAACAACACATTAAAACTGGTATTTTCTTTCTATTTATAAAATAATATTTTCTAAATTTTT
>DAONZU010000106.1:5082-7549 GCA_035406965.1 Bacteroidales bacterium | reverse complement strand
AACATATTTTTACTTTTGGTTGGATAGGTGGAGACCACAACTATCATTTACTACAAGATATAATTCCAGTTTTAAACAACTTGTCAAAAGATTATAAATTTAAACTTTTAGTGATTGGTGGAAAAAAATTTGAAGCTAAAACAAATTTTGAAATTGATTTTAGAAAATGGAGTTTAAAAACAGAAATAGAAGATTTGATGGATATAGATGTGGGTTTAATGCCTTTAAAAAACAATGAAACAAGTAAAGGCAAAGGCGGATTTAAACTATTGCAATATATGGGATTGGGCATAGTTGGGGTTGCTTTTAATTTAACAATAAACAAAGAAATTGTAACAAATTACGAAAATTCGTTTTTATATTCAGATAATGAAGAATTGTTTTTAATTTTAAGCCAAATTTTGAGTAACAAGTTTAATTTAAAAAATATTGGAAAAAAAGCTAAAGAAAATATAGAAAAAAATTATACTTTTACTGCAAATAAAGTTAAATATATTGATTTTATCAAAAATGAAGATTTATAAAAAAATATTAGTTTTAGCCCCACATACAGACGATGGTGAATTAGGTGCTGGTGGGACTATTCATCGTTTTATTGAAGAAGGAGCTGAAGTGCACTATATAGCATTTAGTACAGCCGAAGAATCTGTCCCCGAAGGTTTTCAAAAAGATATATTAACAATAGAAGTAAAAAATGCTACTCGTGTTTTAGGCATAAAACCTGAAAATTTACATATTTTTCATTATCAAGTTCGCAAATTAAGTTATGTTCGCCAAGAGATATTAGAAAATATGGTAAAACTAAAAAAACAAATTCAACCAGATTTAGTTTTAATGCCTTCTTTACATGATGTTCACCAAGATCACACAACCGTTGCTAATGAAGGATTGAGAGCTTTTAAGGACATTAGTATTTTTGGTTATGAATTACTTTGGAATAATTTGTCTTTTGACACAACATGCTTTATCAGCTTATCTAAAGAAAATGTAACTATGAAATACAAAGCTTTACAAGAATATAAGTCGCAAAATTTTAGAGATTATATGTCAAAAGAGTTTATTTTTGCTCAAGCAAAAACTAGAGGAGTACAATCTAGAAATGAGTATGCAGAAGCTTTTGAAGTTGTTAGATTAATTTATCGTTAAAATGTTAGAAAAAAAACATATTCTTTTTTTATTAGACAATGCCTACACCAACGATAGAAGAGTTTATCGAGAAGCAACCTCATTGGCTAAAAGTGGTTTTAAAGTTACTTTAATCTGCTGCATAAATAATGAAACACTTAGAGAAGAATTTATTAATGGTGTTAGAGTTATTCGCTTATTTGATTTGTCGATTTTTGATATTAAAAACAAAAAAGCTATTCCTAATTTTGTTTTGCAAATTGAAGAATTAAATTTTGACTTTCAGTTAATTCATGCTAATGACCAAACAATGTTGGAAATTGGAACAAGATTAAAGAAAAATAATAAAAAAAGAATTCTTATTTACGACTCTCACGAATTGTTTTCGAGTTGGCCCCTGAATGTTTCAAATTATAACAGTTTTTCTATTTTTCTAAAGTCTTACATTGTCCGCAAATTGCAAATAAGAAGAGAAAAACGAAATTCAAAGTGGATTGACTATTTAATAACAGTAAATGTTTCATTAGCAGATTATTTACGAAAGTATTTTAAGTTATCTAACCCAGCATTATCACTAAGAAATATTCCGGAAAAAGTTGAAAAAACAAACCAAAAGCACAATATTCTTCGCGACAAATTTAATATACCAGACACAAGCAAAATTTTAGTGTTTATTGGAGCTAATATTTATGCAAAAACACTAAATTTAGAACAAGTATTAGATGAGTTTTCTAATAAAAAAGATATTGCTTTAGTTTTTATTTGTGGATTAAATATAAATTCAAAACCTATTCAGGATTTAGTTATAAGAGAGGAAATGAAAAATGTATTTTTTCATGATAAAATTCCACCTAAAGACATTCCTGCTTATTTAAGTTCGGCAGATGTAGGCTTGGTACCAACTTGGAATAAAAAAGATTTATCATATTGGTATGCATTAGATAATAAATTATTTGAGTATATACAAGCTGGTATTCCAATATTAGCAACAACACAACCCGAATACAAATTAATTGTTGAAGAAAATAAATGCGGAATATGCGTAAATCCTGATGTAAAAAATGCTTATTTGAATGGATTTTATCAAATTTTAGATAATTATACTATGTTTCAACAAAACACAATTGCGTGTGCAGAGCATTTGAATTGGGAAAATGAAGAACAAAAATTAATTGATTTTTACAACAATATCATTAAACAAAATGAGTGAAAAGAAAAAACATATAGTAGGAGTCCACCAACCCAACCTATTCCCTTGGTTAGGATATTTTGAAAAAATAAAACAATCTGATGATTTTATTATTTTAGATAATGTAGATATTGTTTTAGGTTCAGCAAAAGC
>DAONZU010000106.1:0-4982 GCA_035406965.1 Bacteroidales bacterium | reverse complement strand
TTGCTAATTATTTAGAAATAGACACACCTATTCATATTGCTTCGGAATTATCAAAAGAATATGAAGATAAAAACCAAAGACTAATTGCTCTAATAAAAGCAGTTAACGGAAACTGTTATTTATCAGGAAAAGGTGGAAAAAAATATAATGATGAAGATTTATTTAAAAAAAATGGAATATGTATTGATTATATAAAATATCAACTTCCTACATATCCTCAATTATATGGAGAATTTCTACCAGGACTTGGAATTATTGACTTTTTAATGAATAGATAGATATGGAAGAAAATATAGTTTGTAATATTAGTTATAATAAGCCAATCAATATAGACGAATGGAATGCTTTATGTGAAAGCAATGGAAATCTACTTTGCTCTACTTTTTATGATAAAGTACAAGCTCATTACAACCAAAAATCTATTTATTTCCATTTTTACAATAATGAAGAATTATTAGCAGGCGTTAAACTTTATCAGTGGGAAAGCCGTAAAATTCCATTTATATTGCCACTTATTTCTAAAAGATTATCACAATTTGGGGAATACGTCTTAAAACCTAATATAAATGAAAATGATATTTTGCATGCAATAATAACAAGAGAAGTAAAGAATTTTATTAAAAAATCAAAAGCAGTTAGTTTCACTTCTGGAGGTTTCTATGGGCAAGAAAACCTTATATTGAATCCTTTCAATCAAAAAAATAAAATTGAATTTGATGTTGCATATATAGATTTAACAAAATCAATGGACGAATTAAAAGCAAATATGCATCCTAAGCATAAAAACATGCTAAATAAATCTATTAAGTCTAATTTAATATTTATTAAAAATGTTGAAATTAAAATTTTAATACAAATGTTAGACGAAACATATAAAAACCAAGTTAAATCTGGTCCTTCTCATGAATTTATTAAAAACTTATCTAAGCATTTAATAAATGAGGGGAAAGCTAAGATATTTGCGGTTAATGATGAATATGATAAAACTTTATCAGTAGCCTTAGTGTGCATATGTGGAAATACTGCGGACTATACATTTGGAGGTAACATTCACAATTCATTAGGTGCAGGACAATTCTTACAATGGAATATTTTTGAGTACTTAAAAACAATCGGTGTAAAACAATATTCTCTTGGACAGATTGCTAAAAGTGATGTGGTTTACAATAATCCAAAATTTGAAGAAGGTATTAGCCGTTTTAAATCTAGGTTTGGCATAGAAAGAAAAAATTGTTTTAAACAAAAAACTATTTTAAACAAATTCAAATATTTTTTATTTAATAAATTATTAATTTTAACAAAAATAAAATGAAAGCTATAAATAACAAAAAATCTGTAGACCACTTTGATAAATTAGCTGTGCAACATAATACTAATTACGCTTCTGTTTTAGATGCTAGCGATAACGAGAATGCAACTCATAGTAATACTATACATGATTATTTTTCAAAAAAATTTGTAAAGAACTATACAAAAATAAATAAAAATAGTGTAGTATTAGATTTTGGCTGTGGAGTAGGAAGATTAACACAATATTTTCAACCAAAAGTTAAGAAAATATATGGAACAGATGCTTCTACTAAAATGATGGAAGTAGCTAGAGTTAAAAATATTGACAAAAAAATCAGTTATATTGATTCTTTAGATGAAATTCCTGAAAAATCATTAGATATTGTTTTTACTAATTGGGTATTGGCTCATATTGAAGACGAAAGTATTGTTCAAACTTTTATACAATTAAAAAATAAACTAAACGATAATGCAAGAATATGTATATTTGAACAAGTACCTGCAAATGAAGATAAAAAAATGCAAAATGAGGTATATTATAGACGAAGTATTAAAGAATATGAAATTATTTTTGAAAAGGCTGGATATAAATTAACAAAAAGTAAATTGATTTATCGACAACCTTCGTATGCACGTGCAATATGGAATAAACTTCCAAGTTCTTTTTCTTTTTTACTTCCCTTATTGTATTTTGTTGAGAAAAAAACTTTATTTAGAAAAGCTGAATTTGCAATATATTATACAGCTTTTATGGAGTTTAAGGTTAAATAAAGTAAAAAAATTATAGCTTATGATTTCCCTACTTATCTTTTGATAGGTAAATTGTATCTAAATTAATTTGCAATTAATTCAACAAAATCGTATTTATAACATATTTTTTCATTTTTCATAATTTCCTTTTCCGCCTCAAATAATTTGACTATTTTTGTCATGTAAATTTTGGTCATTATGGAAACAATTTTAGAAACTAAACGAAAAAAGTTAGGAATAAAAATTTTTGAACTTGCCAATGCTGTTGGAATAGATTCAAGTTTAATGAGCCGTATCCTATCAGGAAAACGAGAACCAACTACTCAACAGTTACAAAAATTAGCACAAGTGCTTTCAATTGATTATCAATTATTAATAAAAGAAAAAATGAAAAATAAAGTAATACATATATTAAAAGAATATCCTGAATATGCCAATGATATTTTGACAGAAGTAAAAGAAGAACGTATTACTTATCTTTCTAGCAAAAATAAAATGGAAATAATAGATATTTCTAATTTAAGTAGAAAGCTAAATCAATTATCCAAGCTACAAAAGCAATGGGAAAGTCAAAAACCTCTTGATAAAACTCAATTGCAAAAAATGGCAAACTATTTTAACACAAAATATACTTACGAAAGTAATCAAATTGAAGGTAATACTTTAGATTTTCAAGAAACTCACCTTGTTGTAAACGAAGGTATAACCATTGGCGGAAAAACAATGCGAGAACATTTAGAAGCTATTAACCATCAAGAAGCTATTGATTTTATTATTGATTTAGCTTCAAACAAATTTGATTTTAATGAAAGAGTTCTTAAACAAATTCATCAATTAATTTTGAAAGGGACTAACAAAAGTGAAGCAGGTGTTTACAGAACAACGCAAGTACGTATAACAGGAAGTAAACATATTCCGCCAGAAGCTTTTTTATTAAACGATTTAATGGAAGATTATTTCCGCTTTTATAATCAACAAAAAAACAGCTTACACCCTGTAATACTTGCTGCAGAAATGCATGAGCGTTTAGTTTCAATACACCCTTTTATTGATGGAAATGGACGAACCTCGCGTTTGGTTATGAATCTTATTCTTTTACAAAGTGGATATCCTATTGTCAGCTTAAAAGGCGATTTAACAAACCGTCAAAGATATTACAAAGCCTTAGAAGCTGTCCAGATAAACCATGAAAAAGATGATTTCTACCTATTAATTATTGAAAATACTCACAAATCTCTAAAAGAACATATTAAAATGTCTTAAAACTAAAAACTAAACACTCACAACTAAAAACTAAAAAATAAAAAGAGTGAGCCTGCGAACTCTGCAAAGCTAATCCAAGCGAGCATAGAATTCTTAATTCAATCATCGGGTGTTGAGCGTAGTCGAGACACCAAAATCAAAAATCGTAAATCAAAAATCCAAAATCATTAAATTCTTAATTTTTTAATATATTTGCAACTAAAATGCTTTGCGGTAATTTTATTAAAATTTAATAATGAAAAAAGTTTTAATTTTGGCTTATGATTTTCCGCCTTATGTTTCGGTAGGAGGATTGCGTCCTAATTATTGGTATGAAAATTTTAAAGAAATGGGACTTTTCCCTATTGTAATTACTCGCAATTGGAATCCTATTCATGGCAATGCTTTAGATTATATACAGCCAAGTAAAACCAAAGAAATTGAAATTGAAGAAACGGGAAAAGGTATTTTAATAAAAACCCCTTATAAAGCAACTCTTTCAAATCGTTTAACCCTAAAAGGTAAAAAAGATCCTATATCTAATTTATTAAAAAAAACATCTACCGGCTGGAACGAAATTGGGCAATGGTTTTTACCAATAGGAACAAAATATGAATTGTACAAAGCTGCAAAAAACTTTTTAAAAGACAATAAAGTTGATATAATTCTAGCTACAGGCGAGCCTTTTATTTTGTTTAAATATGCTTCAAAATTAAGTAAAGAATTTAATACCCCTTGGGTTGCAGACTATAGAGACCCTTGGTCAAACCGCATATCTATAAATAACAAACCTATTCAAAAAAATATTGCTAAAGTTTTAGAAAAGAAATATCTGAAAAATGTTAAATTAATAAGTACAGTATCTGAATATTTTGCAGCTATAATTAAGAAAAATGTTTGTGATAAACCTTTTGCAATTATTCCAAATGGATATGATGAAAATGTTTTAACTGAAAATATAAAAACTCCTCAAAATAACGAATTATTAACTATATCTTTAGCAGGAACAATTTATAATTGGCATCCTTGTTCTTATTTTTTAGATCTTATTTCCAATTTTTTACAAGATAATCCAAATGCGAATTTTAACATTAATTTTTATGGTACAAATAAAGAAAACTCTATAAGAGAACTTTTGGAAAATGATGAAAAACTAAAAAAAATAATTACTATGTACCCAAAAATGAGTAATGATAAACTTGCTATGGAATTAGCAAAATCTAATATTCTTCTGCTATTTAATGATTATTCAATAATGGGCACAAAAATATATGATTACTTAGCATTAAACCGTAAGATTATTCTTTGTTTTGAAGATGATAAAGAAGCAAATTTATTAAAGGAAAAATATTTTAAATTTAAATCTATTAAGGGTTTAAGTGAAAGTTTACAAACCGATTTGATTAAAAAAACAAATAGTGGAATTATTGTAAAAGATAGCGAACATTTATACAATATTTTAAAAGATTTGTGTAATGAATTTGAAGAAAAGTCTTATATAGAAAACCATACTATTGGTGCTGAGAATTATTCAAGAAAAGTACAAACCGAGAAATTAGTGAACGAATTAAGGCAGCTTAAAACCTACTAACCCACCAAATCAGTTAAAAATCAAAATTCCTCCCTTTTGTGCCTTTTGTCGTTCTGTCAAGTCCTAAAATAGGTTTACACTTTAAAAACTTAAAAAAACATGACAAAAA
>DAONZU010000105.1:0-7565 GCA_035406965.1 Bacteroidales bacterium | reverse complement strand
CTGGTGGAATGGAAACTTTTGACAATGCAGAAATTGGCACAAGCTATGCAAATGGATCGTTTATTGGTAACAATGATATTGAATGGATTTACAAACATTCAAGAGATGAAGGCGATTATGCAATCAATGGCAAAGGTTTAATGTTACACAATGCTTTTGAAAGTAGCATTGAGTCAGAAGTTCTAAGTGGTGGTATTTCTTCTCTTGAAGTAAAATACCGTAAAGCATTTACTGGTGCAAAAGAAAGAGGTATAGAGTTATACATCAACAATGAATTAAAAGGAACATCTGAAGTTATTCCAGGTGTTAGTGGAGAAAATACAACAATCTATACATTAAGTGAATCAGCACTTAACGTACCTGGCGATTTTGTAATAAAAATCAAGATAGCAGGAAACGATACTCAAAATCGTCAAATTACAATTGATGATATTTCATGGACTGGCTATGCAGGCACAGAACCTTATTTAGCTATAACTTCTCCAAGCAATGGACAAATTTTCTATGAAAATACAGTTAGTGTAAATTACACTACAACAAACTTTACTGTTGGTACTGATGGAAAAGCAAAATATATTATTGATGGTGCAGCTCCTGTTTATACAACTAATAATCCTATTACTCTAACAAACTTAGCAGATGGCGAACATACTTTTAGTTTAGAATTAGTAAATATGGATAATGAATCTTATTCTCCAGCAGTAATTCGTACAATTACTTTTACTACCAATACTGAAGGTCCAGAATTTACAGATATCTATGATATTCAATACACATTAGATGAAAGCGGTGATTCTCCTCTAAAAAATCAATATGTTTGGGTTAAAGGTATTGTTGTTGCAAACTTCAATCCTAGCACATATGGAGAAGGATACTATATTCAACAAGGAGGAGGTGCTTGGAATGGAATTTATGTTGCCGACCTTGTAAATTCTCCAACAGTTGGCGACTCTGTTAAAATTGCAGGTAAAGTTGTTGAATCTTACGGACTAACATCTATTAAAGAACTTACATATTTTGAAGCATTTGCAACTGACGGAATATTAGCTGCTCCAGCGGAAGTTAGCACAGCTGATGCTGGTACTGAAGCTTACGAATCTTGTTTAGTTAAAGTTATTGATGCTGAATGTACTCAAGGTATAATTAGTTATGGCGAATGGTATGTTGACGATGGTTCTGGCGAATTACTAGTAAAAGAAAACGGCGTTTCTTCAATTCAACCAGTTGTTGGAAACCACTATGATATAGTAGGTGTTATTTATTATGGATATAGTAAATTCTCATTACAATATAGAAGCGATGCTGACATTGTTATTACAAATATCAACGAAGACTTCGCAAATAGTTTAAGCCTATATCCTAACCCAGCTAATAGCTTTGTTAACATTTCTTCAGAATTTGAAATTAACAATATAAAAGTTACAAATAATCTTGGACAAGTTGTTTTAGAACAAAATGCTAAATCTAACAATGTTAATTTGAATGTTGAAAATTTAGAATCTGGCATATATTTTATCAATATAAACAGTAATGACAAAAACACAGTTCTAAGATTTATTAAAGAATAAAATAAATTTACTAACAAAAAGGAACCGCTTTAAGGCGGTTTCTTTTTTTAATATTTACAACTATGAAATCAAAATTATTTATACAACTTTTTGCCTTTAGTTTGCTGATTTTTGTAAGTCAATCATGCAAAAAATACGAAAACGGTCCAGCTATTAGTTTCATATCTGCCGAAAAACGTATTGTAGGAAAATATGAACTAGAAACTTATAAAATAAATGGTATAGAAATTAAACTTAGCGAAATTGGATTAGATAATTTTGAAAAAGAATATTTCGAAGATGGCAAAGGTAAAAATTATTCGCGTCAATTCAACAATTTGATTGAAACTGAGTTTGAATGGGAATTGAACAAAGATAAAACTCAAATCAGAGAAAGAGAAAAAGGATTAAACGGCGAATGGGGACAATGGAATTCATTTTATACCATTACAAAACTTACAAAAACTGAATTTTGGACTTTAAACGAAAATTCTGCAGAACAACATGAATTTCATTATTTAAAAATAAAATAAAGATTTGTTGTTTATATTAATAAAAAAAATTAATTTTGTAATAATTATTAACTAATAAAATTGAATATTATGAAAAAACTCACAATTATTTTAAGCATTATAGTAGGAGCTACTATGTTGTTTTCATCTTGTCGCAAATACGAAGAAGGTCCTGCTTTTTCATTAGCAACAAAAACAGCTAGACTTTCTGGCGAATGGCTTTTAAAAGAAGTAACTGTAAATAATGTTGCACAAGATATGTCAACAGAAGGACAAATAAGTATGACTTTAAAAAAAGATCAAACAGGATCTATGAGTATAACTTTTTTTGGTGCAACTCTTTCAGAACCTATAGAATGGAAATTTAGTGATGACAAACTTAATCTTATGATAAAAGAAGTTGATGATAATGAATGGAATATATCAGAAATAATAAGACTAACTAGTAAAGAACTTTGGTTGAGAGATGTTGATGATAACACAACTACTGTTATTAAATATGAAAAAAAATAAACCAAATAAAATGTAAAAATTTAAGCCTGTCCAATAACGACAGGCTTTTTTTGTTCTAAAACATTTAGAATATCAAGTAAATTTTATATCTTTATGCTCATAAAATTTTTGTATTATGATAACTAAAGAAGAATTTCAAAAACTTATTTTACAAGGCATTCCTGAAGTTTTGCCACCAGCAGCAAATTATGAAAAAAACATAAGCCACGCTCCTATCAGGAAGCAAATTTTATCTATTGAAGAAAAAAAACTAGCATTAAAAAATGCTTTGCGATATTTTCCTAAAAAATTTCATGCAGAATTAGCTCCAGAATTCAAACATGAGTTAGAGACTTACGGTAGAATTTATATGTACCGTTTTCGTCCTAATTACAAAATCCATTCTCGTGATATTACTTGGTTTCCTCATAAAACTATTCAGGCAGCAGCAATTATGCTAATGATTTCTAACAATTTAGATTATGCTGTAGCACAACATCCTCACGAACTAATTACTTACGGTGGAAATGGTGCTGTTTTTCAAAACTGGGCTCAATACTTACTAGCAATGAAATATCTTGCCGAAATGACAGATGAACAAACTTTAGTAATGTATTCTGGACATCCTTTGGGATTGTTCCCTTCTCATAAAGATGCTCCTAGAGTTGTTGTTACAAATGGAATGATGATACCAAATTACTCAAAACCAGACGATTGGGAAAGATTTAATGCTCTTGGTGTTACTCAATATGGACAAATGACTGCTGGTTCATATATGTATATTGGTCCACAAGGAATTGTTCACGGCACAACAATTACAGTTTTAAATGCTAGCAGAATGATTAGCAAACACAAAGATGCTAATGATTGTAAATTATTTGTAACTTCTGGCTTGGGAGGTATGAGTGGTGCTCAACCAAAAGCTGGAAATATTGCAGGAGTTGTTACTATTTGTGCAGAAATCAATCCAAAAGCGGCTTACAAACGACACGAACAAGGCTGGGTAGATGAAATTGTTGAAAATGCAGATGCTGCAATAGACTTAGCATTAAATTTTCAAGCAAAAAAACAAGCTCATTCGATTGCATATTTAGGAAACATTGTTGATTTATGGGAAAAACTTGCCGAAAGAAATATTAAAGTTGATTTAGGAAGCGACCAAACTTCATTGCATAATCCTTGGGCAGGTGGATATTATCCTGTAGGATATAGTTTTGAAGAAGCTAATAATATGATGGCAAATTCGCCTGAAAAATTTAAAGAGGCTGTTCAAGAATCATTACGCAGACAAGTAGCTGCAATAAATAAACTTACAGACAAAGGAATGTATTTCTTTGATTATGGAAACGCATTTTTATTAGAAAGTTCCAGAGCTGGTGCTGATATTATGGCTAAAAACGGAATTGATTTCAAATATCCTTCTTATGTCCAAGATATTATGGGACCAATGTGTTTTGATTATGGATTTGGACCTTTCCGTTGGGTTTGTACTTCGAGCGACCCCAAAGAACTAGAACTTACTGATAATATTGCTATGCAAGTTCTTGAAGACATTGCAAAAACTGCTCCAAAAGAAATTTCTCAACAAATGAAAGATAATATTAAATGGATAAAAGAAGCCAAAATTAACAAACTTGTTGTTGGCTCTCAAGCCAGAATATTATATGCAGATGCTGAAGGAAGAATAAAAATTGCTAAAGCATTTAACGATGCTATTAAAGAAGGAAAATTAAAACATCCAGTTGTGTTAGGACGCGACCATCACGATGTTTCTGGAACAGACTCTCCTTTTAGAGAAACTTCAAATATTTATGACGGAAGCCAATTTACTGCCGATATGGCAATTCACAATGTAATTGGCGATGCTTTTAGAGGAGCAACTTGGGTCTCTATTCACAATGGAGGTGGAGTTGGCTGGGGAGAAGTTATAAATGGTGGCTTTGGAATGGTATTAGACGGAACAGCAGATGCTGAAAGAAGACTAAAAATGATGCTTTTGTGGGATGTTAATAATGGAATTAGTCGTAGAAATTGGGCTAGAAACGAAGGTGCTATTTTTGCTATTAAGCGTGCAATGAAAGAATATCCTGACATGAAAGTTACTCTTCCAAATTTTGCTGATGATGAATTAATCAATAAACTATATTAAACTTAAAATTTCAAAATTATGAAAAAAATTGTGTTCACTCTTTTTATTTTTACAACTATTATGGCAATATCTTGTAAGAACGACAACAAACCTTCACAAAACGAAGAAAATATTATTGAATTTAAAATTTTAGATGAAAACATCGACGAAGCAATTCAAAAAATTAAAGAAAAAAATACTGATAAAGAAAAGTTTAGAATAGAAAAAGGAGTTAGACAAGTTGCAGCATTATGGCAACAAAACGATGGTGATGCAACTGAGTTCATAAACTTTTGCGTTGATAATTTTATTTCTGATCCTGAGGAATTAAAAGTTGCTTTCGATAAACTAGAAAGAAATTTTGAAATTTTATTTGGACATTACAATAAAATTTCCGTAGAACTAATGGAACCTTTGCATTTAGACATGGGCGAAATTGGCTTTATTGATAATGTTATGGGTGCTTATTCTCCATCTGCTCACTTAACCGAAGATTTATTTGAGAATAAATTAGCCTTTTATGTTGCTTTAAATTTCCCTGCTTACAGTTTAAGTGAAAAAACAAAAAATGCAGACACTTGGTCGCGTTTAGATTGGGCTTATGCTAGAATGGGTGATTTATTTATTTCAAGAATTCCAGCTGTCTTATATCAAAAGGAAGCAGAAGCTTTAACTAACGCCGACACTTATATTGCCGACTATAATATTTATATGGGAAATCTTGTAAATTCTGAACAAAAAACATTTTTCCCTAAAGATATGAAACTTATTACTCACTGGGGTTTGCGAGATGAGTTAAAAGCAAATTATAATATGGATAATGGTTTCGAAAAGCAAAAAATGATTTATAATGTAATGCTTAGAATCATAAATCAAGAAATTCCACAAGAAGTAATTAATAAAAATGAGTTTACTTGGGATCCTATTGCTAACAAGATTTATAAAGACGGAAAAGAAGCAAGTTTCACAAGCGAACCTTTTACAAGATATGAGTACATGTTATACAATTTTAAAGCTCTTAGTGCAATGGATAAATATAATCCTGTTTACCCAACTTTTATTGAAAGAGCTTATGATGAAGGCATGGAGCTTAGTCGTGAAGAAGTAGAAAAACTTTTTGTGAATTTTATTAGCTCACCTGAAATAAAAGATCTTGCAAAACTTATTGAAAAAAGATTAGGACGTTCTTTACAGCCTTACGACATTTGGTATAATGGTTTTAAATCTGGAACAAACATTAACGAAGAAGAACTTGACCAAATTACACGAAGAAAATACCCAAATACTTCAGCTTTTGAAAAAGATATTGCAAGAATTTTAATTGATTTAGGTTGGACTAGAGATAAAGCAAATTATATAGCTAATAAAATAAGTGTTGATCCTGCACGCGGAGCAGGACATGCTTGGGGAGCTCAAATGAAAGGAGACCAAGCTCATCTTAGAACAAGAATTGGAAGTAAAGGTATGGACTATAAAGGTTACAACATTGCCATTCACGAACTTGGACATAATGTAGAACAAACAATAACACTTTACGACATAGATTACTACATGCTCAACGGCGTTCCTAATACTGCGTTTACTGAAGCTGTTGCATTTTTATTCCAATCAAAAGATTTAAAACTTTTAGGAAAAGAAGCTAATAGCCGAAACGAAGAATCAGAAGCTTTAGCTGCTTTAGACAATTGCTGGAGTGCTTTCGAAATTATGGGTGTTTCTTTAGTTGATATGTATGTGTGGCAATGGCTGTATGAAAATCCTGACGCAAATCCAAAAGAACTAAAAGAAGCTGTTGTGAAAATTGCTACTGATGTTTGGAATAAATATTATTATCCAGTTATGGGAATAAAAGACTCTCCTATTTTGGCAATTTATTCTCACAGCATTACATCACCTCTATATTTAGCAAACTACCCTGTTGGGCATTTAATTGAGTTCCAAGTTGAGCAATATATTAAAGACAAAAATTTTGCCGAAGAAATTACCAGAGTTTTATTACAAGGAAGAATAATTCCTCAAGCATGGATGAAAGGTGCAGTTGGAACAGAAATTTCTGGTCAACCAACTCTTGAGGCAGTTAAAAAAGCTTTGAAGATTGTATCATAAAAGTTACAAAAAGACAATGTCTTATAAATGTTTCAAATGTTGCTGACATGAGGACATTTATAAGACATTTTTATTATTCTATCATAAAATTTATTTGGGAATAATTTTATTTTGTTATTAAAACTACAGCCTGAGCAACTATTCCCTCCTCTCTCCCAACAAATCCGAGTTTTTCTGTTGTGCTGGCTTTTATAGAAATATCTTCAATATCAATTTCCATAACTGAAGCCAATTTTTGTTTCATTAAAGGGATATAATCTTTTAGCTTTGGTGTTTGCAATAAAATTACAGAATCGACATTTACAATTTTATAGCCTTTATTATTAATAAGTTCTAAAGATTTTTGCAACAAAATGCAACTATCAATTCCTTTATATTTATTATCAGTATCAGGAAAGTTATAGCCAATATCTCTTAAATTTGCTGCACCTAATATAGCATCACAAATTGCATGAATTAATACATCTCCGTCAGAATAAGCGAGGCAACCTTTATTGTGTTCAATTTTTACTCCGCCTAGCCAAAAATCTAAACCTTCTTGTAAAGCATGAACATCGTATCCAATGCCAATTTTAAAATTCATTTTTAACTTTTTTCTGCCGCTAAGCCTCCGAGGTCAAAAATTAATGTAAATCTAAGAGTATGTTGCAAAGGATTTGCTTGAGTTGTAGGGATTAGATAAGCGAAATCTAAACCAAAAACGTTCATTTTTAAACCAGCTCCAACAGTAAAATATTTTCTATTTCCTTTATATTGATGCTCGTTAAAATATCCAAAACG
>DAONZU010000104.1:0-7940 GCA_035406965.1 Bacteroidales bacterium | reverse complement strand
TAATCCGTTGTGACGAACAAGAATATCTTGTTTGGAAATGGCGACCATCTGGTGAAGCAAACACAACAAAAAAAGAAAATTCAATACGCTACGGTAGTAGTTTGCGAGTTAAAGACGGAGAATTAGCCGTTTTTATGTATCAACAAAAAGACGAGTTGATTCAAGATTACATTTTGGGTCCCTATGATGATACAATAAAAACTGCGAACTTTCCTGTACTAACCAGCATTGTTGGTGCTGCTTTTGGTGGTGCTTCTCCATTTCAGGCAGAAATCTACTTTATTAATTTATCGGGCAATGTTCAGATTAAGTTTGGAGTCCCTTACTTTGATGTATTTGACCCAAGATTTTTAGATTTTGCTGTGCCTATGGTAGCAAGAGGTACAATTACTTTTAATATTACAGATTATAAAAGATTTATTAAACTCAATAGACTTATCAACTTTGATATAGAAGATTTTAATAATCAAATTAGAGATGCTGTTACAAGATATATTAAAGGTGTAATAACAAATATCCCAGCTGACAAAGGAATACCAGTTCTTCAAATGGAACGAAAACTTTTTGAAATTAATGAAATTGTTGCTGCTTACCTCAAACCAATACTTGAAAATGATTTTGGTGTAAATATGAAAAGACTTGATCTTGCTGCTATTGAAGTTGATAAAGAAAGTGAGGGTTATGCAGAGTTAAGAAAAGTAACAGCCGAGCAAACAACAAAAACCATACTAGCCCAAGCTGATGTTAATATAAAGAATATGGAAGACATGCAAAATATTAATGCACAAAATATGGATGAAACATTGCGTATTCAAAGAGAAGAATCACAGAGGGCACAGAAACTTCAAACCGAAACCAACTTTATCGGCACTCATGCACTCAATCAACAAACAGAGGTTCTTAAAACAGGAGCTGAAAGTTTAGGAAATATGGGTAACATGGACATGGGCGAAGGCGGAGGAATGAACCCCGCTGGATTGATTACAGGAATGATGATGGGAGGTGCAATGGGTAATCAAATGGCTGGTATGATGAACCAAATTGGACAAAATATGAATCAACCCCTAAACTCACCACCTCCACCTCCACAAATCCAATATAGTGTTTCAGTAAACGGTCAAACAGCAGGTCCATTTAATTGGCAACAATTACAGCAAATGGTACAAAATGGACAACTGACAAAAAATACTTATGTTTGGAAACAAGGCATGGCAGATTGGGAATTAGCAGGTAATGTACAAGAACTCGCAAATTTGTTTGAAGCAGTTCCGCCACCCCCACCTCCGCCACCACCAGATGTTTAATCCTCAAAATGTTTAATCCGTAAAAATATAACCATATGAATGAAGATAGTTTTTTTTCAATAAACAGATTAGTTGAATTCGGGATTAGCTTGGCAGTTGCTCAACAAATGGTACAAACTATGAATCAAGCAATGACAAATATGCAAGTTCCTGGAGCAATGAACTCAATGCAATCAGCCCCACAACAATTTTATTATGCAATAATTGAAGGTAAACAAGCCGGCCCATTTTCTGAGCAAGAATTATCTAGATTAATTGCAGAGAAAAAAGTTGTTAAAGAAACATACATTTGGAAACCAGGTTTAGCAAATTGGGAAATTGCAGAAAAATTGCCAGAAGTTTTAAAATTGGTTGCTTTAGCTCCACCACCATTTCAACAAAATCAATAGATTATGAAAATAAATTTAGTACAAACAATTATAGCCATAGCGATAAGTTTACTCATCGCTTATGCCTTGTATAATTTTCACGATAGTGAAAACAAAATACTTTTGGGTGCAGGTAGTTTTGTGTTTATTGCAGTAACATTAATATTTACTTTCGGAATAAGTTTTGAGAAATCAAGAGCAACAACAAATATCAGGGTTGTTTCCGGGATTTTCTTTGCTATTGCGTTGATAAGCAACTTGATTTTCACCTTTATTCAATTTTCAATTCCAATCTATGTAATAACCAATGGAATTTTGTTGTTAGTTTTTATTTTGATTGCATACTCATTAAATAAAGCAAAACAATGAATTTAAGAATTATCAAATGCATTTTGTGAATGAATTTGTTACTACGTTTACATATTCCAATATCCAAAAAAATGAAAGTATCTTTTATATAGTCAGTGGAAGATGAATTTTTTGGTAAATGAGACTAAAAATGACAAATATAAATAAATTAGAAAGATTCTTAAGTCAATAAACTAAATCAAACATTTCATTCCGATGAAACTTATGTTTAGCTTGATAGGAAATCATCAGAAATCCACTACTGAACATATACTAGATTGGTATTACCAACCGTATAAACAAAATGCTCCAGAGATAGTGATATAATAATTTGTTTAGATAGCTGACAATTTGGCAGATTAATTATAGTGGCATATTATTCGCTAAACAATTGTATAAATGACATTAAGAAATAATATTTACAAATGAAGAATTACTACAAAATTTTGGAAGTAAAACCTACCGCAACAAAAGAAGAAATCAAAAAAATGTATCGTAAATTAGCGTTTAAATTTCATCCTGACAAAAACCCTAATAATAAGGAAGCCGAAGAAATATTTAAGGAAATAAACGAAGCTAATGAAAATCTTACTGATGACACCAAACGAGCAAAGCACGACTATGACTTACAACAGGAAAGAGTAAGACAGGAATCGGAAAGGAGAGCTAAAATGCAGCAAGAATTCATAGAAAAAATAATAATAGTTGCTGCTGTTATTATTGCCATTGTTGGCGTTGTTTCACTTATTGCAGCTAACAACGTAAATAATGGAACTAGTGCATTAAAAAAATTAATCCCATGAATAATTTTACTTCACCAAACAATCTTTACAAAATGTTTGAAATATTAAACAATGAGTAATTTTTTAGATAAAATCATAATAAGGTATGAATAAATTTAATTTAGGTACGGTTATAAATAAAGTAGTAAATATTTAAAAAGACACAAATATGATAGAATTTGAACTACCAGACTTCAGCGAAATAACAGAAAATGGACAACGAATGTTGCTTGAAAAGACAGTTAAACACAACGGAATTTGGAGAATATATAAAAATGCCCCAGACGACATATTTCCGAGCGACCCACACGCAGACAGACAAGACGCACCTGAAAAGTTGAATTTGTATAATGGAAAGGTTTATGATAAGTCAACGAAAGAATTCAAGTACACTCTTCCTAAAAAAGCAGTGAAATATATCTACAATCAAATAATGAGTTGCAAGGAAGACTTAATTAAAAATAAACTAATAGCAAGCAAGGATTTTATTACTTACTTATAATAAAACAAAATCAAATGGCAGACTTGACTGACGAACAACGTATTGCAAAAATTGAAGAACTTTTAGAAAAGATCAACCCTCTTAATTACGAGCGAATTTTTCTTGAGACAAGGTTATACTTTTTAAAAGAAAAAGGGGCAATCATTGAAACTAAAAATAAATTAGACGAAATTAATGAACAATTAAATCCTCTGTTTGAAGAACTCAGAAAATATCAAATTAAATATTTAGTGGAATATGCAGGTGAAATTTCGCTTACAAATGAACAAAAATATTTTGAAACACGAACCGAATATCTGTTTCTAAAAACAGACTGTAACATAGACACTAATGAAAACGGTTGGGAGCCATACATTAACGACGCAACTGTAAATCGATTACTGAAAGAATTACAACAGATTTTATTATACCATGGCTTTTTCAATTTATTTATTAATCACATTAAAAAATTTTGAAAAAGAAAAAACAGCCATTAACCAGGGTTTTGTGTTATGCTGTCGTGCTTTTGTCCCCGCTTTGCTTTAGGTTTAAGTTTAATGTGAATTTACGTTTTGTGTTGTCTGAAAAATCTATAAAGCTCCATTCTTTTGTCGCGCTGTAATGTTTGAAAAAATTCCAAAAATTATTGTAGTTTTTGTCGTCTGTAAAGTCCCTTTTGTCCGCCTTTGCCAATGGTATAATGAAAACAAATGTCAGGAAAGTGTAATGAAATTCACCCACCGCATATGGGAGTTCAGTATTATTGTTTTGTCGTAGATATACTATTAAACTAGAATGAGTTTTAAAGAAATTGTAGGATGCTAAAATTGCAACCTTTGGTAGTTTAGTAATATTACTCTTCCGGTTAATCCAATCAATAGTGTCTTGAAAATTTGTAACTACACTTGCCTCAACAACGCTCAATGAGTATTTGCACAATGTTCTGTAAATGTCTTGCATTACAATGTTGTCATAAGTAACCAGCTGAAATTTGGCTTTGGTTAAATCCACTTGTTTTTCGAGTTCCTCATCACTATCGGCATAATACTTAATTTCTATTTGCCCATCATTTGAAAGTTCAAAATTTTTGCCTTTTATTTTTGGGATTCCGTTTTTACCTTTAACTCCAAAGAATATTCCGTAAAATTTTAAGAATGTAATTTAACTGCTTTCAATACCAGAAGCGGAACCAAACTCCGAATTACATTCATCACATTCCTCGTTTAGGATAATCTTTTTATTTCCTAGCGATTCTGAAATTGCATGAGCAATATTATTGAAACTTATATTTGTTCTGGTGTTATTGCAAAATCTGCAAACTCTTTTCGATTTATCCTGTTCTCCAATTGTTTTTTTTGTACTTGCATCAAATGCACTTATAGAATATACTTTTTTTATTTCCCCAAAAAGTTCTTTCATCTGACTTTTAATAGTTTCATAATCATTGCCTTCTAGTAACGAAGTCAAATATTTATAGAAGTCTATTCGTTGCTCCGTTGTCAGTGGATTTCCTGGCCATATAAAAAAGTATTCTCCTTCTGTTAGTTTTTGGAAATAGCTACGAAGTTGAAAGACTTTGAGGTTGCTATCTTTGTATTTGTCAATAAAAGTGTCAACCCTATTTTTTAATTCGGTGGTATTTTGTTGAAGAATTTTAATCTTAATTTTATGATTCACACAGTCAATGTCATCTTCCTTTACAAATAATAGCATAAAGTCATATAAAAACTGGTCAATAGATGTGGATGACTTAAAAGTCATGTCTATTGAATGAGATAGTGCAAGAAAGGAAAAGTCCATTTTAGTCATAGATTACTTTGGTTGTGTTGTAGTCTTAGCATGACGTACAACTTTTTATTTATTCAACAAAAATACAACATTATTTAGATAAAAAAAATTATTTTTTTATCTAAATATAACCAATACAAAATTTAAAATTTGTCCATAATTTATTTATGGTGTTATATAAATAGGTACCGTTGTCGCTGAAAACATTTTTCCATTAGTTTCTTTATAAATTATCTTAAATGATTGTATGGATGCTGAATTGGGAGGTTGAGATAGAAATAGGTTTATTCCACCAGAACATATTGGTTTAGTCTGTAAATAATCATTTAATGGCAATGGAGAAGCAATAGGCATGCCTTTGGAATTTGTATATATAACATTTAGAATATCATTTATCGTATCATTTATTTTATAATTGTCATTATAGTCATTTTCGCAAATAACTATAATATCTTCAATCTTTCCAATAATGGAATCTTGGGGACTACTACAAGTATTTTGTGATACATAAGCAGATTCAAATGTTAAACGTATTTTAAGGTAATCATATTTACAAGTATCCAAACTATCTATTCCTATACATGCTCCATATGTTTCTTCATAACTTGTTGGAGTTTGCATTCTACATAAACCTGTGTGCATATTCGTTAAAGTTCTTTGCCAAGTGCATCCATCACTTGGTTTTTTACATGAGTTTGTAAAAACTATCAAAACAGAAACAAAAATTAATAAAATAATGTTTTTTGTTTTCATAAAACCACCTTGATTTATTCCTTCAAAATTATAAATTTTTGATATATATATAACAAATTCCAATACAAAATTTAAAATTTGTCCATAATTCATTTATGGTGTTATATAAATAGGTACCGTTGTCGCTGAAAACATTTTTCCGTTAGTTTCTTTATAATAAATCGTAAATGATTGCAAAGTTGAATCTATTGGTGAATTTAAATACAAATATATATTTGCGTTACACCTCGGATGTAATAATGATAAGTCGCTGAGGTTAACAATAATTTCCTCGTTATTTAAATATCTAATCCTGGCATTTATAATATTATTTATCGTATCAGAAATTGTATCATTATTCAAATAATGATTTGAAACAACAGTTATATACTCAATATTTCCAATTACAGAATCAGTGGGATTACTACAAGTAAAATCTGAAATAAGTTTTAAATCAAAATTTAATATAATTACTAACATGTTATATTTTATTGTACTATAGCTATCAATAGTTCCGTCTTTCATTTCGTAACTTGAAGAATCTACTTTTTCTCTTAAATATAAATTCATACCAGTTGTTTCATTTTCCCAAATACAAGATTCATAATTTTTTTTACATGAGTTTGTAAAAACTATCAAAACAGCAACAAAAATTAATAAAATAATGTTTTTTGTTTTCATAAAACCTCTTTTTTTATTCCTTCAAAATTATAAATTTTTTATATATAGACAAAAAAAAGTTATAATATAACTGCTTTTGAAATGATTTGTAATATTTATTGCTGGCTTCAGTACGCCCTATCGGGCTACTAAGCCACAACTATCAATGTCTGAACCGCAGATTCCCAGATGACTTGTAGTGAGCATGGCCGAACTATTTAAATGATGAGCTATGATGTACAAAGGGAATAATATAAATCATTATAATCATAATATAATCAGTGGTTCAGACAATAAACATAATTATTTGTGTTCATTTGTGGAAAATTACTTTAAGTTTAACATAGTTTATACATCTTGCTTAAACCTTTAAACTTTTTAACTTATCAACTACTCAACTCCTCAACTGCTCAACTTATCAACTGCTCAACTTATCAACTGCTCAACTCATCAACTCATCAACTTATCAACTACTCAACTGCTCAACTCCTCAACTCCTCAACTTATCAACTACTCAACTCTTCAATTTCACCCTCTCACCTCATCACCCCAGTCTCCTCGTCACCCAGTCAATTTATTATTTATTAATTAAACTCCTAATTAAAAAAAATAATTATTTCATACCTTTGTAATTAATATTAAAAAAATTTATGTCTGGTATATTATATTTAATTCCTAGCCCTATCGGTGATATTAAAAATGTCGATTACATTACTAAAAATGACCTTACTGCACTTTTAAAGTTAAAATATTTTATTGTGGAAGATGAAAAAACTGCTCGAGCTTTTTTGCATTATTGTGGACATAGTCTCGATAGTCAAGTGGTTTTCACAGAATATAATGAACATAATTATAAAAATTATTTTAACAATGAATGGTTAAAATACATAAAAGCAGGTAACGATATTGGGTTGATATCTGAAGCAGGTACACCATGTGTAGCAGATCCAGGCAGCGAAATAGTGCTAACAGCTCAATTAAATAATATTGATGTTAAGCCATTTACTATGCCTTCTTCTATTATTTTAGCATTAATGTCTAGTGGTTTGAATGGTCAGAAATTCACATTTCATGGTTATCTAAATAAAAATGAAGATAAACTAAAAGGACAAATTAAATATCTAGAAAAAGAAAGTAAAAAGAATAGATATACTCAAATTTTTATGGAAGCTCCATACCGTTCACAAAAGACTTTTGAGACGCTAATACATACATTATATGATGATACACTTTTGTCTGTGGCTGCTGAGCTATCTACTTCTAATCAATTTATTAAAACTAAACAAGTAAAAGCATGGAAAAAAACATCCATAGATTTAAATAAAAAACGTTGTATATTTTTATTTCTTGCATCACACTCATAATCAGTTAATTTTTAACAAGTTGCTTTCATTCAAAAAATTAAATTCTAAATCTTAAGCACTAATTTATAAGTTTATGAGTTTAGCAGTGGAAAAGTTTATAAAGTTTATAAAGT
>DAONZU010000103.1:0-7965 GCA_035406965.1 Bacteroidales bacterium | reverse complement strand
ATTGGTTTCAAGATAATGTTTGTGTTGAATTAGCTGATTTAAAAGCTAGAATTAATATCGTTGAAAATCAAACAGTTAAAGACTTGCTCTTATGTGCTTTTTCAAAAATAATCGTTAGAGTCTCAAATCAAGATAGTGAAGTTCGATATACAGCCAAAAATAAAAACATACAAGACGGGACGGTATATAAGTTATTCGTTGAAACTTTAATTGCTTATACAGATATCCTGAAATCAAGCGAATTTCAAATTCAGGCAAAAACAGAAGTTTATAATGACGACACAAACACTAAATTAAAAAGATTTAATGATAATTATTTTGATTTTATTATCACTTCACCACCATACATAAACACTTTTGATTATTACTTATATCACAAATTGAGAATGTTTTGGTTAGATTATGACCACAGACCTGTTAGACAAAAAGAAATAGGTAATCACCATCGTATTGACAACAAAGATTTTAATACCGCGAAAAAGGAATATGCTGATTCAATGTTAAATATTATGAGCGAACTGTCAAGAGTATCAAAGCCAAATTCAAACTTTGTTATGATAATTGGAGATGGAATTGTAAGTGGAGTAACCATTGATATGAGCCAAATTATTGCAGAGATTTGTCAAGATTCTAATTACAAAATTCAAAGTATTGAAAGTGTAAATTTATCAGATATTACACGTTCGTTTAATAAAAAGTTTTCAAATGCTCCAAAAAAAGAACATAATATTATTTTAACAAACATAAAATAAACAAAATATGTTATACACTGAGAATTTAGAAGAAATTATTTTTCATAGGCACAAAATGTTTGCATCTGACGAACTAATAGTTTTATCAGGATATGTTGGTCCAAAACCAATTGAAAGATTACAGACATTACCTTTTCAATCAAAAGTAATTTATGGTATGTATGGTGAAGAAGGCATAAAACGTCCTTTACACAACTCTCTGATTAGCATTCAAAACTCGACAAACGATATAAATATTTTTTATTCAAACATTCCAGTTCATTCAAAATGTTATGCATGGCGAAATAAAGGACAAATTGTACACGCACTTGTTGGCTCTGCAAATTTTTCAACAAACGGACTTAGAACTCCTTATCGCGAAGTTCTTGCAGAAACAACTTTTGACACTTTCAATCCCTTAAATGATTACATCCAAAAAGTTTTAAACAACTCTATTTCTTGTTTGGAATTAGAAGTGGAAAATATTGTAGAGCAAATTTCGACTGTTGAGACATCATGTTTCTTATCCTTGTTAGGTAGAGATGGAGAAGTACAAAATACAGCAGGTCTGAATTGGGGTCAAAACCCTAATAATCACACAACAAAAGATGATTCTTACATTAAAATTCGTGTCAAAGACATAAAAGAACATCCGGAGTTATTCCCTCCAAAGCAAGTTAATCCATTGAGATTTGATGGCAGAGGTAGAGTGCATAGACATAATGACAATATCGAAATTATTTGGGATGACGGTGTTTGTATGGATGGTTTATTTTTTGGCAATCAAGAAATAGATGGAGTTCTTTATCCTAAACAAGTAGGATCTTTTCCCCATTATGCAGAAATGGGTAAATATTTGCGTGATAGAGTTGGAGTACCATATGGACAACCTTTTAGAAAACACCACTTAGAAAGATATGGCAGAAATACTATAGAAATATCGCTGATAAGCGAAGGAGTTTATAAATTCGATTTCTCTGTATGATTATTTTAGCATACAAAACCAGAAACTGACAATAAGCGAATGATGAACTTTATTATTCTCCCAACAAGAAAAATCCTCTTATCATTATTGAAAGTTTATTTTTAACAACAACTTCCACTCTTTTTCTGAATAAGAACCTAAATATATTCGAAAACGATTTATACATATATTCTAAAATTTCAGCTTGTTCTATTTTACCACAACATTACCATCTCTATTTTCGACAAAAGCAACTTTATTGCAATATTGTAATATTTGAAAACATCATGTGTTTTTTGGGAAGTTTTTTTAGCATGGTATTTTTCTATCGTTGTCCGCAGGACGATCTCAACAAAGGCAAAATACGAGCAACGTAGCGTTTTGAGACGCATCAACCACTTTTATCTTCACTATTAGGTGAGCTCGCAAACTCGGTTCAACTTTTAACTTTCAACTTTCTTGCTCCATTCCAATTTCGTCCCAAACCCTAGTCTATTGTCTGTCATTTTTAGTTCGGTAAGTTTTAGTATCCATAAATCTGAGTTTACAATGACTGCAAAAGGGAATTTTGCTAAATATTTTAGTCTATATTTTGAATTTTCTGTATTTTCGACTTTTTGCATTTCTCCAACAAACTGCAGACCTCTAATTTTGCCAACAATTTTTGTTTCTAAAACTATTGAGCCAGAAACTATAGGGTTTTTCTCCACCATTTTTATGTGCTTTGTATCAGTACTCGAAGTAAAAATTAAAGCCCCTTCGCTTTCTACAAATGCATAAAAGCAATTAAAACACCAAGATTCAGAATCTACACAAGTAGCTATAGTAGCAACATGATGTTGATTTATAAACTTTACAACTCTTTCTGGAATATTATTATTACTCATCACTATTTATTTGATATTTACGTTCTCTATTTCGTTTTTTAAGTTCTTCTGTATCTTCTAATTTGTAGAGTTTATCCCCTCTCCTAACCAATTCGTCTGTTTTAATGGAAAACAAATCGCCTTGCTTTACTTTTTTCACAGATTTTTGTTCAAAATGAATTTCTTCTACAAATTGCTGTACAACTCCTGTGGTAGGTCCTAAAATTACTATTTCATCACTAACAAGTAATTCTTCATCAGTTTCTAATTTAATTTCTGCTACTCCTATATTTGAATAATAATTTAAAATCTTTCCTAAAAACACTTTGGTTTTTGTTGCTTTAGAACCATGCTGTTTTGCCCATTCTCCAAGTCTTTGACCAAGATAATATCCATTCCAAAATCCACGATTAAAAACTGTACTTAATCTTTTTGTCCATTCATCAATTTTTTCTTGATTGTAAGTATTGTCCAATACCGATTTTATTGCTTGGTCATAACATTCAACAACTGTTTTAACATATTCTGCAGAACGAGCCCTTCCTTCAATTTTTAAAACACTTACACCTGCATCAATAATTTTATCAATAAAAGAAATTGTACATAAATCTTTTGGCGACATTAAATATTCATTATCAACTTCAATTTCAGTATCAGATTCTTTGTCTTTCAAGATATATGTCCTTCTGCAATTTTGTAAGCAAGCACCACGATTTGCCGAGTGATGAAATTCGTGCAAACTCATATAACATTTTCCTGAAATTGCCATACATAAAGCACCGTGACAAAATACTTCGATTTCTACAAGTTTGCCATTAGGTCCTTTTATATTTCTTTGTTTGATTTGATAGGTAATATCTGCAACTTGGTCAAGGCTTAGTTCACGAGCAGTAACCATAACATCGCAAAACTGAGAATAAAACTCAACCGCTTCAATATTTGCAATATTTAATTGTGTTGAAGCATGAACCTCCACTCCTTTTTCGCGTGCATATTTCATTACAGCAACATCAGAAACTATAACTGCACTAACTTTTACTTCGGCAGCGGCATCTATTATCTGACGCATTGTGTCTAATTCGCCATCGTAAATAACAGTATTTACAGTTAAATAAGTGTTTACGCCTGCTTCATTACAAATGTTTACAATTTTTCTTAAATCTTCAAAAGTAAAATTAATTGAAGAACGTGATCTCATGTTTAAATTTCCAATTCCAAAATAAACAGAGTTTGCTCCAGCTTGAATGGCTGCCATAAGCGATTCGTAAGAACCCACTGGTGCCATTAAATCTATGTTTTTTCTTTGCATTTTTAAAATTTTGTGCAAAATTACAATTTTTTTGCGTTTTTCACCTTTTGTTTCAATAAAGCAATATCAAGAACTTCAGAAATATTAGAAACATAATGGAATTTTAAACCTTTGATATAAATATCTTTTATTTCTGTAATATCTTTTTCGTTTTCTTTTGATAGAATAATTTCTTTTATTCCTGCACGTTTTGCTGCTAATATTTTCTCTTTAATTCCACCAACAGGTAAAACTTTTCCTCTAAGAGTAATTTCGCCAGTCATTGCAATTTTATTTGCAACTTTACGCTGAGTAAATGCTGAAGCTATTGCTGTAGCCATTGTGATACCTGCCGAAGGTCCGTCTTTTGGAATTGCTCCTTCTGGAACATGAAGATGTATATTATAAGTTTCGAAAAGTTTAGGATCAATATCATAGACTTCTGCATTTGCTTTAATATATTGAAGTGCAATAGTTGCAGATTCTTTCATTACATCTCCAAGATTTCCTGTAATAGTCAATTCGCCTTTGCCTTTCGACAAACTTGTTTCAATATATAAAATGTCGCCACCAACCGCTGTCCAAGCAAGTCCTGTAACTACTCCTGCAATTTCAGAATCTTGATATTCTTCTTTCAGGAATTTTTCTTGTCCTAAATATTCTACTATATCAGCTTCTGTAATTTTGTTTGGAACTTCTTCATTTAATCCAATTTTTAAAGCTATTTTTCTAATAATTTTTGCAATATTTTTATCTAAACCTCTTACTCCAGATTCGCGAGTATAGCCTTCAATTATTTTAACTAAGGCTTTATCGTCTATTTTAAGTTTTAAATCTTTGAGTCCATGATTTTCTAATTGTTTTGGAATGAAATGTCGCTTAGCAATTTGTATTTTTTCTTCAATAATATAACCGCTAATTTCTATCATTTCCATTCTGTCGCGAAGTGCAGGACTTATAGTTTGAACATTGTTTGCTGTTGCAATAAACATAACTTTTGACAAGTCGTATTCTATTTCAACAAAATTATCATGAAATTCTGTATTTTGTTCAGGGTCTAAAACTTCTAAAAGTGCTGAAGAAGGGTCGCCTTTAAAGTCGCTACCTACCTTATCAATTTCGTCGAGTACAAACACAGGATTTGAGGATTTTGCCTTTTTTATATTTTGCAAAATACGTCCTGGCATCGCTCCTATATATGTTTTTCTATGTCCACGAATTTCTGCTTCGTCATGCACTCCACCTAAAGACATTCTAATATATTTTTTACCCAAAGCTCTGGCAACACTTTTACCTAAGGAAGTTTTTCCTACTCCTGGAGGTCCGTACAAACAAAGAATTGGAGCTTTTAAGTCGCCTTTTAATTTTAAAACTGCTAAATGTTCAATAATTCTTTCTTTAACTTTTTCCAAGCCAAAATGGTCTTCGTCTAAAACTTTTTGAGCATGTTTTAAATCAAAATTATCAACAGTATATTCATTCCAAGGCAAGTCGAGCAAAGTATGTAAATAATTTAACTGCACAGAAAATTCAGCAGAAGCAGTATTTAAAGTTTGTAGTTTTTTCAATTCTCTTTCAAAATGTTCTTTTACTTCTTTTTTCCAAACTTTTGATTTTGCTTTTTCTTCTAATTCTTTAATTTCTTGCTCAGCTGGTCCACCACCCAATTCTTGCTGAATAGTTTTTATTTGCTGATGAAGAAGATATTCTTTTTGTTGCTTGTCAATTTCTTTTTTAACTTTTATTTGAATATCATTTTTCAATTCCAACATTTGCACTTGATTGACAAGTATTCCTAAAAGTTTTTCAGCTCTTTTATATAAACTATTTTCTGTTAAAAGCTTTTGTTTTTCAGCAGTTTCAATATCTGAATTTGAGCAAATAAAGTTTATTAAAAAACTTGGATTATCAATATTTTTAATAGCAAAAGAAGCTTCTTGAGGTATGCTCGCACTAAGTTTAATAATTTTTAGCGACATATCTTTCAAAGAAGAAACTATTGCTTGAAAACTTCTTTTACTTTCAATAGTTTTATCTTCTGCAATATAACTTACCGTAGCCATGTGATATGGTTCGTCTGTTAAATATTGATTTATGTTAAAACGTTTTTTCCCTTGAATAATAACAGAAATTGTGTCATCAGGCATTTCTATAACTTTCAAAATCTCTGCTAAAGTACCTACTTTATAAATATCATCTGGTTTTGGGTCTTCAATTTCTAATTCTTTTTGAGCTACTGCTCCAAAAAACTTAGTGGTTTTGTGAATATCTTTAATAAGTTTAAAAGACTTGCTTCGACCAATAGTTAGTGGAATTACCACACCTGGAAACAGTACAGTATTTCGCAAAGGCAAAATAGGCAAAGTCTCAGGGTGATTAGTATCATCTTCCTCCTCGTTAAATTCGGTTACTATAGGGATAAATTCCGTTTCTTCTTTTCCTGCTCCCATAATTATTTTTAAAAATTCGTTATCTAAAGTTTTTGTCATAATGTCAAATTGTCATAAGTTTATAATAAAACATAAGTATCCTTAATAGGCAATACTTGTGCCATATAAAACATAAAAGAAATAATTTTGTTTAAAAATTCCTATACTTTGCTGTTATTTCAAAGACATGAGCCAGAATTTGCTTATCTATTTCTGTTAGTTGTACATTTCTCCTTTCCATCACTTTTGTCATAACTTCGAAAGCAGTTTCTGTCTTATATACTGACAAACCGGCATGTCCTCCCCATGAAAACGAAGGAATAAAGTTTCGTGGAAAGCCTGCTCCAAAAATATTTGCCGATACTCCAACCACTGTTCCTGTGTTAAACATGGTATTTATTCCGCATTTTGAATGGTCGCCCATTATCAAACCACAAAACTGCAAGCCTGTGCTTAAAAATCTTTCTTTTTCGTAATCCCAAAGTTTAACAATAGCATAATTGTTTTTTAAATTTGAATTATTGCTATCAGCACCGAGATTGCACCATTCGCCAATTACAGAATTGCCTAAAAAGCCATCGTGAGCCTTGTTTGAATGTGCAAAAAATACAGAATTATTAATTTCTCCACCAACTTTACAGTTTGGTCCTATTGTTGTTGGTCCGTAAATTTTAGCACCCATTTTAAGTTCAGAATTTTCGCAAATTGCAAAAGCACCTCTAATATGAGAACCTTCCATTATTTTTGCATTCTTGCCAATATATACAGGTCCATCGTTAGTGTTTATGCTTGCACATTCCACAAAACAGCCTTCTTCAACAAAAACTGGATATTTTCCAAAAACTGTATTTGTAGAACTTAATTTTTGACTTTTTCGACCTTTAGTGATAATGTCAAAATCTTGCTTAATCAGTTCTCCATTTAAAGTAAAAACATCAGTATTTGAATTAATTATTAAAACTTCGCCTTTAAACTCAATTTTAGTTTTTGGAATATCTTCAAGATTATCCGAGCAAGAATAAGCAATAATATTTTCGTCTTTTACTAAGCAAGCATCTTTTAATTTTAAAATTTCGCCTAATAGCTCTTGATTTGGAATAAATTGAGCATTAATTATAATATTTTCATTTTCTATTTTAAGACTGTATTTAGCTTGCAAATACTCTTGTGTAAAAACAGAAACTTTTTGTTTTAGGTAAAATTCCCATTTTTCTTTAATGGTTAAAATTCCTATTCTATAATCAGCCAAAGCTCTTGTAAAGGTAAGAGGTAGAAATTTTTGATGTTTATTAAAATCTGATAATATGAAATTCATGATTTATTTTTTTCACAAAGATAGAAAATAAATCAGTTAAAAGTTAAAAGTTGAAAGTTAAAAGTGGGCTGCGGGTTTGGTTTTTCTTTATGAACTTTAAAATTTTAAAAACTTTTAACTGAACTTATTGTGTTGCCCTTGCGGGCAAAGCCTTTGAGGAGCTAACTGCCGTAGGCTGCGCCTACGGTTAATCACATGTTGTCCTACGGACAAACAATGCTAATTTAATCCTGCTCGCGCGGATTTTCAATCCGAACGAGCTAATGTTGTGGAATTATTCTTATAAAACGCCGTAAAAAAAGCCTCGTCTAAATATAAACGAGGCTTCCAAAACATTGTTATATATACTTATAAATTAAGCTTTCTTTTGAT
>DAONZU010000102.1:0-7979 GCA_035406965.1 Bacteroidales bacterium | reverse complement strand
GCAAATTATGTCCCCACGGCAAAACTGCGACAGCTTGTCGCAGTTTTATATCTGCTTGATAATAACGCTCATAGAAACGTTTCATATCCCAAAGATTTCGTGGTGAAAGTCCCATATCTGGAAATTCACTTTTGAGGTCAACGGACAATTGTTTTACAACTCCACTGCCGTAACCTTCTTCAAGTTGTTTTTCAAAAAGTAATTTTCCCAAATTCCAATAAACTGAATTTGTTGTACTGTTTATTTGCTTTGCAATTTGTGTACGAGCATTACGAATTTCTGCAACAGCTTGTTGCAAAATTACACTATATTCACTTTGGTTTATGTTTAATTTATTACTCATGTAGTGTTTTCGATATAATAATCTGCTGTTTAAAATTTTTATTAAAAAGTTTTGTTTCAAAACTAATAAAAAACTTCTTAATTTTAAACTTTAAATGTTTTGAAATGATTTGTCGTAACGAATGATATAGTATTTGATACCACAAAACATCACTATTCGATTTTCTCTTGTCTTGTCATTATCATATCTAGTTAAAAGACCACAATTATACCAAGTATTTATTAGCAAGTTTTATTTTTTTATCAGCTTTATTGTTGCATTTTTGTTTCCAGCACTAATGTTTAGCATATAAACTCCTGGTTGTACATCTAAATTCAATTCAAGTATTTGCACATTTTTATATGCATATTTTCTTAGCACTTTTCCACTTACATCTGTTATGCTGACCGTAAATTCAGGCAAACTTTCACCCAAATCAATTTTAAACATGCCATCGGTTGGGTTTGGATAAATAGTTATGTTATTACTAAAAGTACTTTCTAAAATACCAACAGTTGTTATAGCATAACAAACCGAAGTGTCTATACAATTATTTTGCATTACTTCAACAGCATAACTTCCATTTTGAGTTGCAGTAAAAGACTGGTTAGTTTCTCCGTCAATTGCAGCATTATTATTGTTGCAATCTAACCACTGGTATTCGGCATCTGTTGCATTAGCAAAAAGATTTACTCCTTCTTGAGTTACAGAAACATCAACATTATTGATAGTCAAATTCAAAGTTACAATACTATCACAACCTGCTACATTAGTTAGAGTATAAGTAGCGATGTTGTTGCTTTCTGTGTATGTATTTCCGTCTATCCATGTGAAAGATTCACAAGCCGTTTGCACGTCTGTTCCATAAGTTACAGGTAACACGCTAAAGTTCATAGTTACTGTACTATCGCAGCCATGAATTGTTTGGAAAGTTTCTGTGAAAGTACCATTAGTTGTCAAACTTTGTGTTCCAAAGGCATATGGCAATTCTGATTCACAAACCGATAAATCAACTTCAAGGAAATTGCTAATAGTATCACTAGCATACATTTTTACATCATCAAAAAACATTTTACTAGTTCCGTCATTTCCAGCTATTAAAGAAACTTCTGTTGGATTTACAGTTGAATGAATAGGGAAATCGCTAATTATATTCCCTGTTCCATCATCTGCACTAACTTGTTGATTATTAATAAAAATTGTGGTTGTTTTAGTTGTTAAATCAACATTCATTTTAATATGGTACCATTCATTAATTTGATAGGTTTGCAAATTAAATATATTGCTGTAAGTAGAACCTTGTCTATTGAAATAAGTTATATTTCCTCCGTTGAAAACAATTCTAGCAACATCTGTTCCCCATGAGCCTACGTTAATATTTGATATTAATAAACTACCTGCACCAGCCGTTCCTCCTCCTGCAGTAGAATTTGTTTGCATCCACGATTCTATTACAAATTTATCTGGAAACTCAGAAGGAACGTTATATAAATGTGCTGCCCAATATGTAGCACCTTCTAACTGCAGAGCTTTTGCTCCATTCTTAACCGGTGAATCCACCACTTTTTGATTAGCGTTACCTGTTCCATTATATTGCAACACCCAGCCGTCAGGTAAACTACCAATCGCCGTTGCCTCAAAGTTTTCTGAAATATAGTTTTCAGCTATTTCAAAACTGCCATAAGAAGGATGAACTGTAATTGCAAAAGTTGTGTCATTGCTAACACCACTCGCCACATGCTTCATTGTTGCTGTAATCGTATAAGTTCCTGCTGATGCATAGAAATGCTGAACAGCACCTGTAGCAACTTTTCCCTCAATTTCTGTTCCGTCTCCAAAATTCCAATAAATACTATCAGCATCTATTACTGCATTAGGCGTGATTTCAAGCATTGTTCCAAAGCATATTTCACTTTCCATTCCATTGAATTCTGCTCTTGGCTCATATTCTTTAAAAAATGTTTTAGAAAAAGGAACGCTCCACATATCCAAACTATCTTTAAAACGGATATTTATATCGTGGTTTCCTCCTTCCATATTACTTGGCAAAGATAATAGCTCAACCCAATTGTGAGCTTTTACGTTTTGTGGTAAAGATACTATTGTTGCATTTGCAAAATCATTGTCAAACCAATACATATAATCTGTTAGCTTGTTATCAACTATATCAGTAGCGCTAGACAATTTTACAAACAATTTGCTTAAAGTGCAGCTATATTTTCCATTTTCGTCTTTGTATCGGATATTCAGTAAATTCACATTATCTGGCAAAGCTGTAATGTCAATATTTGTGTTCAACAAATGTGTCTGCGTTGGGGAAATAGCAATGGTTTGCACGTTTGTATAATCGTTATTAAACCAATATTCGTAAGAAACCAAATTATTGGTGCCAACGATTTCTGCATCTGGTAATTTCACAAATAATTTGCTTAAAGTGCTGCTATATTTTCCATTTTCGTCTTTGTATCGAATATTCAGCAAATTCACATTGTTTGGCAAAGCTGTAATGTCAAAATTAGCGTTCAATACATGTGTCTGTGTTGGGAAAATAGCAATGGTTTGCACGTTTGTATAATCGTTATTAAACCAATATTCGTAAGAAACCAAATTATTGATCCCAACGATTTCTGCATCTGGTAATTTCACAAACAATTTGCTTAAAGTGCTGCTGTATTTTCCATTTTCATCTTTGTATCGAATATTCAATAAGTTTACATTGTTTGGCAAAGCTGTAATGTCAATATTAGTATTTAACACATGTGTCTGCGTTGGAGAAATAGCAACAGTTTGCACGTTTGCATAATCGTTGTTAAACCAATATTCGTAAGAAACCAATTTGTTTTGTGCTGAAACTATGCTCGCAAGCAATGTGAAAGCAATTAATAATTTCAGTTTCATAATCGTTCTTTTTTATAGTTAACTAATTATCTTGTGCTGCCGCTTTAACTTTCACATTCAGTTGCCCGCCTGTTGCTGTTGGGGCAATGTTTTCTTCTTGAAAATGCGGATTAGATGGGATAGCTCCTTCTTTATAAGGGAATACGCCACCATAAATGCCTATTTGCGTATTGTCGGTACCTATCCAAACCTGAGGTTTTTTTAAATGATAATTATGCGAATAGTCAAAGGTTACACCTGTTTGGTTTACAAAAATACTATCCGAATGAACACCTAAATAATTGCCAGAAGCAACAGCATTAGTACCTAATGAAGGATTAGAAACTGTAAAAAGATTATTGTAATAAGTATTTCCATTAGTAAATGTACCTATACTATATGCTTCACTCCCTCCTGTTTTTATTACATTGTTTTTAATAATATTATTGCCTCCATTTCGGAATAAATAAACATCCCAACCCATAGTAAACATCATAATATTATTCTCAAACAAGTTGCCTGAAGAGTTATATATAGAACTGTTTGAAATTATAGAATTGGCAAAATAAGCATTTTGTGCATTTTCCAAGTCGCAATGCCTCACAACACACCTAATAAAACTCGCATTTTTTGAAGGGTTTGATAAATCTCCCTGAAAATATATATTACCATCAATCGAAGAAGATTTTACGGTTAAATAATCTACAGCTTCATTGTTTGCAGTAGAAAATGTGCCTGCTATGTGAACACCTTCGAATAGACAATTATCAGCGGCTTCCCTTAGAAAAATGTCCCCGCTGATAAAGGTTTTTCCTGTTACAAGACTTGAATCGGCATAGTGCCCTGCACCTATAATTCTGAGCGTTTTAGCAAATTCAGCAGGTGTATTAAACGAGCCTCCGGGCAGATAAATGGTATCGCCAGAAACACTTGCATTATACGCATTAATAAAGGCGTTTGCACCATTAAAATACTGTATTGCTCCATTAGAATGCAATGCCACTTTTTGAGCATTAAGAGTCATTGATGTTACTATAATAATCAATGTAAATATTTTTTTTGTTTTCATTTCTATATTTATTTTAAAAGTTATACTAATTTTTTAAAGCTTATAAAAAACACCACGCTTTTTTTCTTCTAATTATTTGCAAAGATACAAAGAAATTTAATAACAAATAGCTAGGAATTTTAGAAAATTAATCATTTTTACAAAACATATCTATTTCCCATTTCAATGAGTTGTTGTGAATATATTTGGAAACGTTTTGAAATTCGCCAAATATATCTATTAAATGTCTTGCCTAATGTGTAACAAGCTAACTATAAAACTAAGACCTTTTAAAAAGGGGTCGATTTCGATCCCTTTAGAAATAGAATTTTCATTCACCACATTTTTGAAAACACAATAATGAATTTACGTATTATTTTTCATCACCCCAATCCCCCCGCTAACCAGCCTGTAGAAAATGCTATTTGTAAATTATAGCCTCCGGTATTTGCATCTAAATTTAAAACTTCGCCAGCAAAATATAAACCCTGTACTAATTTTGATTCCATAGTTTTAGGATTAACCTCATCTGTGCAAACGCCTCCAGCTGTTACAACTGCTTCGTTATAGCCTCTGTGTGCTTTTACCGTAAATTCTAAGTTTTTAAGCAATGAAACTATTTTTTTGCGTTCTGCTCCCGAAATTTTACTGGCTTGTTTTTCTATGTCAATATCCGATAATTTTTGAAAAACAGAAATTGCCTTTTGTGGCAACCACAATTTGAATAAATTAGCAAATTTCATTTTCCCATGTTCATTCAAATCGCGTAAAATTCTGGCATCTAATTTTTCAAAATCCAAAGCAGGCTTAAAATCTATAGAAATTTTTACTTCTTTTTTTTCTTCCAATGCAACAACAATTTTACGACTCAAAGTAAGAATAACTGGTCCCGACAAACCATAATGTGTAAACAACAGTTCGCCAAATTCAGAATCTTCCTCAACACCGTCAATAATTAAACTTGCATTTATGTTTTTCAAACTCAAGCCCTGCATTTCACTTGCTGTATCTTCAAAAGTTTCTACAGGAACCAAAGCAGGCAATAATTTTTCAATTTTATGTCCTAATTTTTTAGCAAACACATAACCATCTCCTGTTGAGCCAGTTCCAGGATAAGACTTTCCTCCAGTACAAACAATAACATTTTGCACAGGAATTTTAATTTTTTCTAAATTATTATTCAAATAAGTTACAGAATTAATTTTCCCTTCTAATTGCTCAATAGAGAGAACTTTAGCATTAAAAATAAATTCAACTCCCAAGTCTTTTGCTCTTTTGTACAATGCATCAACAACATCAGATGCTTTTTCAGATTTTGGAAAATAACGTCCACCTCTTTCCAACATAGTTTCAACGCCACAATCTTCTAACAAAGCTAAAATATCAGAATTAAAAAATTGATTAAATGCTGAATATAAAAAACGTCCATCAGGAAAAACTTGAGTTATAAAATCTTTTATAGAATCGGAATTAGTAATATTGCAACGACCTTTTCCTGTAATTAGCATTTTTTTTCCTGCCGTTTGCATTTTTTCTAAAACCAAAACTTTATGTCCGCCCATAGCAGCACGAATAGAAGCCAACAAGCCTGCAGCTCCGCCACCAACAACTATTACATCAGGGTTTTTCATGTCAAATTTTTTGTAAAGATATGAATTTTAAAAAATTTAATTTCAGAAATATTTTAAAAACATAAAAAAAGAAAAATATAATTTATATTTTTGGGAAAAATTTTATAAAATGAAAGCACTAGTAAAAGCAAAACCTGAAAGAGGCTTGTGGATGCAAGACATGCCCATTCCAAGTATAGGACCAGACGATGTTTTAATAAAAATTAGAAAAACAGCAATTTGCGGAACAGATCTTCATATTTATAGATGGGATGAGTGGTCGCAAAAGACAATAAAAACACCTATGATTATTGGACACGAATATGTTGGTGAAATTGCAGATGCTGGAGCAAATGTAAAACATAAATTTACTATAGGCGAAAGAGTTACTGGCGAAGGACATATTGCTTGTGGAGAATGTAGAAATTGTCATAGAGGCTGGGATCATATTTGTGCAAATAATTATGGTGTAGGCGTTCATCGTGACGGTTGCTTTGCAGAATATTTATCAATTCCTGCAACTAATGTTGTTCGTATTAGCGAAAAAATCGAAGACGACCTTTGCTCTATTATGGATCCATTTGGAAATGCAACTCACACTGCATTGTCGTTTAATCTTCTTGGCGAAGATGTAATTATTACAGGTGCTGGCGGACCAATTGGAGCAATGTGTGTTGCTATTGCTAAATTTGCTGGAGCTAAAAGTGTATTTGCTGTTGAGCCTAACGATTATCGCAGAGAGTTAGCAAAAAAAATGGGTGCCGATGTTTGCGTAAATCCACTAAAAGAAAATTTACAAGATGTTCTTAAAAAACATAATTTAATAGGATTTGATATTGGTTTAGAATGTTCTGGAAATGGTGGTGCTTTTAACCAAATGGTTACTGCTATGTATAATGGAGGTTCTATTGCTTTGTTGGGAATTTTACCTTCAACTTCACCAGTTAATTGGAACGAAATAATTTTTAAAGGACTAAAACTAAAAGGTATTTACGGCAGAGAAATGTTTGAAACTTGGTATAAGATGGAAGCAATGCTTTTGGCAGGATTAGATATAAAACCAGTTATCACACATAAATTTAATATTGACGATTATTTAAAAGGCTTTGAAGTAATGGACAGCGGAAATTGCGGAAAAGTTATTTTAGAATGGTAAATTAATTCAATCTGCTTTTCGCTAATTCTACATAACCTTTCATTACTTCATTATTTGGATCTAAAGCAAGAGCTTTTTCAAAATAAGAAAGTGCGGTTTTATCATCGCCTTCCATTCCATAACTAATACCTAAATAGCGGTATGCTTCAATATTTGGTGAAATTTCAACTGATAGTAAAAGATTTTCACGAGCTTTTTGAAAATCGTTGATATAACCATAAGAAACACCCAAGTAAAATAAATTTTCAAAATGATTTGGGTGTAAAGCTTTGGATTTTTCTAACCAATATATTGCTGAATCTGCACTTTGTTGCCCTTCGAAATAATATAATGAGCCAAGTTGAAAATATGATTCGTAATAATCTGGAGCTAATTCTGAAAATCGTTTCCAAATATACTTTTCATATTCAGGTTCATCAACATTAAGATTCAAAACACCCTTGGCATTTCCCCAAACATCAGCAAACAACGGACTGGTTTCAAGCGTTTTAAGATAATAATTAAACATTTTTTTATAATCGCCTTCTAATTTATAATATATATTCCCAAGCCTAACCAAAGCATCTGAATAATCAGGATAAATTTCTAAAGCCTTTTCGAAGTATGGAATAGATTCTCGCATATATTTGTCTCGCAATAAAGTATCTTGTGCTTGTTCTGCATCTTCTGATAATTTGTACAAATGACTAGCATAAGTAGCATTGCCTTTTGCTGAATTAACACTTACCTGTACATCGTGACTAAAAAGAGTAAAATTATTTTTCCAGTCAAAATTTCGAGAATATGTTTTTATAGAAAATGCGAACAAAACACAGCAAACAATTCCAATAGACAAATTTTTGTATTTTTTAATATGCGTAATTTTTTGAGCCAATTTTTCAGAAATTAAATATGCAAAAATTATACAAAAGCCTAATAATGAAACATATACAAAACGCTCACTCATAAAAGCTCCTATATTAAAAA
>DAONZU010000101.1:0-8062 GCA_035406965.1 Bacteroidales bacterium | reverse complement strand
CCAAGAATTTGTTCGTAAGAAATATTTTCTTCGCCATAATTATGAACTACATGAAAAACAACAGGGATAACATAAACTTCATCATTATCTGATTTCGGATTGTTTTTTATATACTCTTTCACAAACTCATTAATATACTGACGCTGATACAGTAAGTTCGGATTTTCATCAACAAGTTTCCAATAAATTTGATCTGTTAAACAATGCCAAGTATCTTCTTCCTTTTCTTGCGAAAATAAAGTATTGAAAAAAACTATAAATATAATAAGCAGTATTAAAAAATGTTTCATCTGAAAATTATTAAAATATATAAATTACAAATTTACAATAAATTAAATAAATAAATTTAACCATCTACTTATTTTAGTAAATATTTAACTTTTGCAAACATTTTAGTTTAAGGTTTTATACTAATTTTAATAACTTTGCAATTATTTTGAAAAACTGTGGTATATAAATTAACATCAGAATACAAACCAACTGGCGACCAACCTGAAGCTATAGAGCAACTCTCCAAAGGAATTGCCAATGGCTTAAAACACCAAACATTATTAGGTGTAACAGGAAGTGGTAAAACTTTTACAATAGCCAATGTAATTGCAAATTTTGATCGTCAAGTTTTAGTTTTAAGCCACAACAAAACTCTTGCAGCTCAACTGTATTTAGAATTTAAAGAATTTTTTCCTGAAAATGCAGTTGAATATTTTGTATCATACTACGATTATTATCAACCAGAAGCATACATGCCAATCACAGATACTTATATTGAAAAAGACCTTTCAATAAATGATGAAATTGAAAAACTTAGATTAAGTACTTCATCAGCATTGCTTTCTGGAAGAAAAGATGTTATTGTTGTTAGTTCTGTTTCGTGTATTTATGGAATTGGAAATCCTGATGATTTTCATGCAAATACTTTACAAATAAATCTTGGGCAAAAATATGGTCGAGATATTTTATTAAGGCATTTGGTTGATGCTCTGTATTTTAGATCGGATATTGATTTTAAAAGAGGAAGTTTTAGAGTAAAAGGCGATACAGTTGATGTTTTTTTAGCCTATCACGATATTGCTATAAGAATAATTTTTTGGGACGAAGAAGTTGAAGAAATATATTCTTTCGAACCTTATTCTGGGGAAAAAATAGATAATATAGAAACTGCGAAAATTTATCCTGCAAATATTTTTGTTACAACAAAAGAAAGAATAAACCAAGCTATAATTCAAATTCAGGACGATATGATGGCTCAAGTTGAGTACTTCAAAAACATGGGAAAAACTTTGGAGGCAAAACGCTTAAAAGAAAGAGTTAGCTATGATATTGAAATGATTAGAGAGCTTGGTCATTGCAGTGGAATAGAAAATTATTCGCGTTATTTTGATGGAAGAAAACCAGGTACTCGCCCCTTCTGCCTGATTGATTATTTTTCAAAAGATTTTATTACTGTAATTGATGAAAGCCATGTTACCATTCCTCAAATTGGTGCTATGTATGGTGGCGACAGGTCAAGAAAAGAAAATTTAGTAAATTATGGCTTTAGACTTCCTGCTGCAATAGATAACCGACCACTTAAATTTGAAGAATTTGAATCTTTAATGAACCAATCCATTTATGTAAGTGCTACTCCTGCAAATTATGAATTGGAAAAATCAGAAGGAGTTATAGTTGAACAAGTGATTCGTCCTACAGGCTTATTAGATCCAGTTATTGAAGTAAGACCATCATTAAATCAAATTGATGATTTAATGAATGAAATTAATATTAGAATAGAAAAAAACGAAAGAACTCTTGTTACAACTCTTACAAAAAGAATGGCAGAAGAATTGAATAAATATTTTTTAAGATTTAATTTGAATTGCAAATACATTCATTCTGATGTTGAGACTATAGAAAGAGTTGAAATTTTAGCTGAATTACGCTCTGGAAAAATTGACGTTTTAATTGGTGTAAATTTGCTTAGAGAAGGTTTAGATTTGCCTGAGGTTTCATTAGTTGCGATAATTGATGCTGATAAAGAAGGTTTTTTACGTTCAGAAAGATCGTTAACTCAAACTGCAGGAAGAGCAGCAAGACACTTGAATGGAAAAGTTATTATGTATGCTGATAAAATTACAAATTCGATGCAAAAAACAATTGACGAAACAAACAGACGCAGAGAAAAACAGTTAAAATACAATGAAAAACATAATATCACACCTAGCCAAATCATAAAAGCTCAAAGAGAAATTATTGGTAAAAAAGCAGAATATTATTCTCCTGACGAAAGCAAAGATATTGAAACACTAATTGCTGCTGACCCAATAGTACAATACATGACAGTACCAGAGCTTGAAAAAACTATTAAAAATACAAAAAAACTAATGCAAGAAGCCTCTTCAAACTTAGATTTTGTTGAAGCAGCAAGACTTAGAGACGAAATGTATGCTTATGAAAAGCTTTTAGAAAAATTAAAACAAAAAAACTACTAAGTCAATAATTAGTTCAAATGCTTATAATAAATATTCATGCTTTCGATTTGCCCTGCTATATGTGTATTGTTTACTAAAGTTCCACTATATTTATACGAAGCATTTAAAAGAGTTTTATTCATTCCTAACTCTGATAATCTTGCAATTGCATAAGCTGTTTTTATATTTTTTTGCTTTAAATTTTCTTCTGTAAACTTCAATAAATGAAATGCAAATCTTTTACCTCTATATTCTGGAAGCACTGCAAAATCGGTTACTTCTGCATGTTTTTCTTTATGGTTAATTTCTGCTCCCGACAAACCAACTATTCTATCTCCGTCCCAAATTCCGAAATAGAACAACCGGTTTTCTTGTATTCCTTTAAGTATATTTTCAGTTTCTATAGGAAAAGGATAAGACGCAAATGTTTGTTGTAATATTTTTGCTATTTCATCTGCATGAGATTCGTTTAATGATTCCATTCTAAAATTTTGCAATTTCTCATAATTATCTTCAACTTCAGTAATTTCCAATAAATCGGAAAATAATCCTAATTGCTTTCTTGGAGTTTTAGCACGTTGTTCTGTGAGAAATTTCGAAACCATAATACAATCAGTTTTACCATCAAAAAATTTAGGAACATAAGCTTCAACTTTATAACCACTTAATATAAAATCTGGTAAATCATCTGTGCGAATTAGACAAATAATTTTACTATAAGAATTTTCTTCAGCTAAATTTTCTATTTCAGCTATTATTTCATAATTGTCATCTTCAGGATTAAAACTCAATAAGATAACTCTATCATTTAGTTTTCCATGCTGTATAATTGATTTTCCAAGTTTTTCAATTTTATCACTTTTTCTTTTTTTTATAATTTTTTCTTTTGACATATTTGTTTTATTTGTATTAAATTAATGGATTAAATAAAAAGCACTTACTTTAGGTAAAAGCATTGCTCATAAACTGTAAAAACATGTTTATGTCTATTTTAAAGAAATATATTGAAAAAATACAGAATAGAGCGTTAGTGTAAAAATAAAATAATGGGAATAACAATAATTTCACTAAGCTATTTAAAATATAAACCATAACACTTTTGTTACTTTTTGTGCAAATATAATAAATTTTTACATATTTCCAAAAAACCATACAGTAAGAACCTTTAAACAAGCAATTTTGCCATATAATATTAATATAATAAAATTTTATTTTTACGATTTTTCTAAATATTTTCCTGTGGCTTATTTAGACAATTTCTATATTAGGAATTTATAATATAAAACATAAAAAATCTGTTTTTAAGACAATTAAAAATATTAACTTAGCGACACTTTTAAAATTGAAATTAATAGTAATAAAATTATTTAAATATTTAATTAATAAAACAAATATGTCAAAAGAAAAAAAATTTATCACATGTGATGGAAACCATGCTGCTTCACACGTAGCATACATGTTTAGTGATATGGCTTGTATTTATCCTATCACTCCATCTTCAAACATGGCAGAGAACGTTGACGAATGGGCTGCTCACGGCAGAAAAAACATTTTTGGTCAAACAGTAAAAGTTGAAGAAATGCAATCTGAAGCCGGTGCTGCAGGAGCTGTTCACGGTGCGTTACAAGCTGGTGCTTTAACCACAACTTATACTGCTTCTCAGGGCTTATTATTAATGATTCCTAATATGTATAAAATGTCGGGTGAATTATTACCTGCTGTTTTTCATGTTAGTGCAAGAAGTTTAGCTGCTCAAGCGCTGTCAATATTTGGCGACCATAGCGACGTTATGAGTACTAGACAAACTGGATTTGCAATGTTGGCAACCAGCTCTGTGCAACAAATTATGGACTTGGCTCCTATTGCTCACTTAGCTGCAATTAAGTCAAGAGTTCCTTTCATGCACTTCTTCGATGGTTTTAGAACTTCTCACGAAATTCAAAAAGTTGAATATTTCGACAACGAAGAAATGGCTGCACTACTTGATTGGGAAGCTTTGGACAACTTTAGAAAATCTGCACAAAATCCAGACAATCCTGTAACCAAAGGTACTGCTCAAAACCCTGATATTTATTTCCAGTCTCGTGAAGCTGCAAATAAATTTTACACCAACATTCCAGACCTTGTTGAGGAGTATATGCAAAAAATCTCAAAATTAACAGGAAGAGAATATCACCCATTTACATATCATGGTGCAGCTGATGCTGAAAATATCATTGTAGCTATGGGTTCTATTACAGACCTGCTAATCGAAACTGTAGATTATCTTAACAATTCAGGTAAAAAAGTTGGTGTTATTACAGTACACTTGTACAGACCATTTTCTGAAAAATATTTCATGAAAGTTCTTCCAAAAACTGTAAAAAGAATTGCTGTTTTAGACAGAACTAAAGAAATTGGTGCTAATGGCGAACCTTTATTCCTAGATGTTAAAGAAATGTTCTATAATAAAGAAAATAGACCAATGATTATAGGTGGTAGATACGGACTTTCTTCAAAAGACACTACTCCTGCAATGATGATTTCTGTTTTCGAAAACCTAGCATCAGATAAACCAAAAGACAGATTTACTGTAGGTATTGTTGATGATGTTACAAATTTATCATTACCATTAAAAGAAAACATTTCTATCCTTGACAAAGGAACTTTCGAAGCTAAATTTTACGGCTTAGGTTCTGATGGTACTGTTGGTGCTAACAAAAACTCAATTAAAATTATTGGTGATAGCACAGATAAATATTGTCAAGCATATTTTGCTTATGACTCTAAAAAATCAGGAGGCTTTACAGCTTCTCACTTACGCTTTGGTGACAAAGAAATTAGAGCTCCTTATTTGGTAACCACACCTGATTTTGTAGCTTGTCACGTTCCAAAATATGTAGAACTTTATGATGTACTAGAAGGTATTAAACCTAATGGTAGCTTCTTATTGAACTCTCTTCATGACGCAGAAGAAACTAAAAAGAATCTTCCTGATCACATGAAAAAAGTTTTAGCAAAGAAAAACATCAAATTCTATATTATTAATGCAACACAAATTGCTGGAGAAATTGGTTTAGGAAATAGAACAAACACTATTTTACAATCTGCATTCTTCAAAATTGCTAATGTAATTCCTTACGAAAAAGCAGTTGAACAAATGAAGAAAATGATTGACATTTCTTATGGTTTAAAAGGAGACAAAATAGTTCAAATGAACTACAAAGCTGTTGATGCTGGAGCTAGTGTTGTTCAAGTTGAAGTACCTGCAGAATGGGCTAATATCAAAACTGAAGGTTTTGTATTTAAAAGAGATAGAGAAGTTCCAGAATTTGTTTCAAAAGTTGCTGATGTTATCAATTCTCAAAAAGGTGACACATTACCAGTTTCTACATTTAACGGTCGCGAAAATGGTTGTTTCCCAGCTGGATTAACAAAATATGAAAAACGCGGTGTAGCTGTTAATGTGCCTGAATGGATTCCTGAAAATTGTATCCAATGTAACCAATGTTCTTATATTTGTCCTCACGCAGCTATTCGTCCTTTCTTACTAACAGACGAAGAAGTTAAAAAAGCTCCTGCAGGAACAAAAACTATTCAAGGTGCTGGACCAACAAAAGAATATAAGTTCAAAATGCAAGTTTCTGTTTTAGACTGTACTGGTTGTGGAAACTGTGCTGATATTTGTCCTGCAAAAACTAAAGCTTTAGTGATGAAACCACTTGAAACTCAAATGGACGAAGTAGATCGCTGGTATTATATGGACGAAACTGTTGGTTACAAAGAAAATGTAGTTGACAAACACTCAAATGTTAAAAACTCACAATTCGCTCAACCATTATTTGAGTTCTCTGGTGCTTGTGCAGGATGTGGCGAAACTCCATATATTAAATTAATTACTCAATTATTTGGCGAAAGAATGATTATAGCAAATGCTACAGGTTGTTCTTCTATTTATGGTGGTTCGGCTCCTTCAACTCCATATTGCAAAAACTACAATTCAGGTAAAGGTCCTGCTTGGGCGAACTCACTATTCGAAGACAATGCTGAATACGGATTTGGTATGGCATCGGCTATAGAAAAAATGAGAGAAGGCATTGCAATGCGTTTAAACGAAGCTAAATGGACAGGCGAAGCAGCAGAAGCGGCTAAAGATTGGCTAGCAAATATGGACAACGCAGAAGCATCTGAGAAAGCATCTGAAAGACTAGTTAAAGCAATTGAAAAGCTAAACGACCCAATTGCAAAAGAAGTAATGAACAAAAAACAATATCTTGTTAAAAAATCAGTATGGATATTTGGTGGAGACGGTTGGGCTTATGATATAGGTTATGGCGGTCTAGATCACGTTATTGCTTCTGGCAAAGATGTTAATATTTTAGTAATGGATACAGAAGTTTACTCAAACACAGGTGGACAAGCTTCTAAATCAACTCCTACAGCTGCAATTGCTAAATTTGCTGCATCAGGAATGAAAACTCGCAAAAAAGACCTTGGTGCAATGGCAATGACTTATGGTTATGTTTATGTTGCACAAGTTGCTGTAGGTGCTAATCATGCTCAGTATTATAAAACAATTAAAGAAGCTGAAGCATATCCTGGACCATCTCTAATTATTGCTTATGCACCATGTATTAATCATGGCTTAAAAGCAGGAATGGGCAAAACTCAAGACGAAGAGAGACGTGCTGTTGAATGTGGATATTGGGTTAATTGGAGATACAATCCACAACTTGAAGCTGAAGGAAAAAATCCATTCCAATTAGATAGCAAAGAACCAGATTGGAGCAAATTCCAAACATTCCTTGATGGTGAAGTTCGTTACAACTCACTAAAAAAATTGTTCCCAGAAACTGCAGAAGCTTTATTACAAGAAGCTGAAAGAAATGCAAAATGGAGATACAATTTCTACAAACGATTAGCTGAACAAAAATAAGCTATATAATACTGTAAATAAAAAATGGCTACCGATTGAGTAGCCATTTTTTTTAAATGTTTTTTTTAATTTTCAGTCCACTTGAAAAATACTGGTTCTACAGTATAACCTTTCTTTCTCAATAATTCCAAAACACCATCTTCACCAGCTAAGTGTGCTGCACCAACAGCACAAAATAAAGATTGTTTTTTAGAAATTTTAAGAAAATTCTTAACCATAACAACATTTCGTTTGATTAAAAAATTCTCATTAAAATCTGCGGGCATAGTAGAATCTGTTGATAATTCAAGCATTTTATCTAAATCAAAATTCATATAAGTTTCCAACATTTCATTTAATTTAGACATAGTATCATTTTCAGCAGTATCTGTTAAAGATTTATACAACATATCTGCCTGTTCTTCTAAACTAATAGCATCAATAGCACTAATTTGATCCATAAATTTCTCTACTCCATAACAAGGCTTTCCAGCTTTTCTCGCCTCTGTCAAGAAAAATAAATCTAAAGCCAAGTCCATATCTTTTGGCATTTCCAATTGCATTAACTGACTAGACAAGAAAAAAGGCTTCATTTTATTATATAGTAATACTCCTGCTCCAGTCTTAACCTTAACTATTGAATCTAAAACTCTATATTCTTCTTTTGTATATAATTTATCAAGTGTGTTGTTTTTCATCAACATTGCATCCATCATTTCTT